>JBLNEJ010000120.1:0-2686 GCA_050262535.1 Clostridia bacterium | reverse complement strand
GACAGCAGCATCTGTTCCTCTGGATGCAACGGGAGGTCGGTTCATGGTTTGCCTGGATCATCACGGTGCCGATCATGCTGGAGCTGTTTTTAATGTGTACCATGACGATGCGGGATGTAGCGTATTGGACCAATATTACGTATTTGCCTACCACCCCCAACATCGTCATCGTTAGTTTGCTAGCCTTTGTCTGTTTTTACGCCGTTCATTCGGGAATTCGTTCCATCGCGATCGTGAACGGCATATTGCTGCCCTTTGTCTTTTTGCTTGGCTTCTTTGTGGCAACGGCAAATATTCCTGAAAAAAAATACTCGCTGCTGTTCCCGCTCCTGGAGCACGGCTACCCGCCGGTCCTGCATGGAATGATGTACGCGGCCTCAGGGTTTATCGGGATTTTCTACATTGTGTACCTGCAACACCGGCTCAAGACGGCAATTCGGCTTTCCTCCCTTTTTTACACGGCCGCCATTCTGATCATTCTTACGTTAGGTCCGCTCATGGCGGCGATTGCTATTTTCGGTCCGTTTGAAGCGGCCCGCATGCGTTTTCCTGCTTTTGAAGAATGGCGAATTGTGACATTCGGTCACTTTCTCGAACATGTGGATTTCCTCTCGATTTATCAATGGCTTGTCGGATCATTTACCCGCATCTCGCTCGGCATGTTTCTGATCCCGGATTTGCTCGGGGTCGGCCAAGGGAAAAAACGCACCTGGCTGTTGATTGGCTTGTTTGTGCTGCTGATCGGCATTTCGCAAATCCCGATCAGTGACAAGCAGTTTATGGATTACCTTGCCGTTTACTATCTTCCGGTTACTTGTCTGTTCAACATCCTGCTGTCAATCATACTCTACCTGGTGTCTTGGAAAACGAGAAAGGAGAAGGTGGAAGCATGACATTCCGCAAATCGCTTGAACGACCCGAGCATGGGCAGATCACTCCTCCTGCGGCTGACTCGCAGCCTGTCTCAAGCAGTCTGGCGTTCAATGAAGAATGGGCCGCTCGCACATTTGTTGACTGCCATGACGTGATCATGAAGCAATTTGTGTTCGGGCAGACTGCCGTCACGCTGCTTTACTGTGAGGGGCTGGCTGACACGAAGCAGTTAAATGAAACGATCCTCCCCAGCCTGCATGCCGTCCTCGCCGAAATCAGCGCAGAGTCTGCAGTGTTGACTGATGACATTCTCCGTTCGAAATGGACGATCTCTTCGTTAAAGCAGGAACGTGCTCTGGCTGATACGGTTTCCAGTGTGTTTAACGGGGAGCTTGTCCTGTTTCTGGATGGCTTGGCAAGCGCCTTCATCGTGAATATCGCCGATCCGCCCAAGCGCAACCCGGAGGATTCCAACACGGAAATCTCCATTCGTGGCTCGCGGGACGGCTTTATCGAAAATCTTGCCGTAAACGTCGCCCTCATCAGAAAGCGGTTGCGGACCGAATCTCTTTCCTACGAGCAGTACACGCTCGGCAGACGCAGCAAGACAAAGGTAGGGCTTCTGTATATCAAGGATGTCATTCGTCCCCAGATTGTCGATGAAGTCAAACAACGTCTGGCTGGCATCGATACAGATGCAGTGTACAGCACCAACCAGCTTGAAGAGCTTTTGGCGGAAAAGAAGTTTACGCTGTTTCCGTTGTTTGATTATACGGGCCGGGCCGATTATGTGGTGGCTTCACTTTTGCGAGGGCGGTTTGTCATTGTTTTGGACGGGGTCCCGACGGTCATCATCGGTCCGACCAATCTGATGATGATCATCAAAACATCAGAGGATCTCCACAGCGCCTATTCCAGCGTGACCTATGGGAGAATCCTGCGCCTTGCCGGACTATTGATCTCCCTGTTTTTACCCGGCTTCTATATTGCCATTATTTCCTATCACCAGGATCAGGTTCCGCTGACCCTGCTTGCGACACTTGTCATGTCTCGCAAAGGCGTTCCGCTGCCTGCTCCGGCGGAAGCGCTCATTATGCTGTTGCTCTTTGAACTGTTCAAGGAGGCCGGACTGCGACTTCCGCAGGCGATCGGTCAAACGCTAGGGGTTGTGGGAGGGCTCATTATCGGTGACGCTGCGATTCGCTCCGGGCTTACCAGCCCCTCCCTGCTTGTCGTGATCGGCTCGACAGCTGTTGCCACTTACTCCCTGGTCAATCAGACACTGTCGGTCAGCGTCAGCATTCTACGGATTGCCGTGCTCCTGATGTCGGCCTTTCTTGGTATATTCGGCTTCATTCTCTCCATCTTCATCGTTCTGATCATGCTTTCCAACCTGCGGTCGTTCGGCATTCCGTATCTTGCACCCATCTCTCCCTTTACTCCGCGGGATGCCATCAGCGCATTGGTTCGCCTCCCTGCCAGCTTTCAGAAGAGACGGCCGAAAATGCTGCATGTGCAGGATGCCACCCGAGAAGGAAGCGACAGCTAGATGAATCGTTTCTTTCCTCGACGATCCTTGCTGCTCCTGGTGCTCCCGTTATTCCTTAGTGGGTGCTGGAATATGAAGGAGATTTCGCACATGTATTATGCGTACACGGTCGGAGTCGATTATAAGCAAAATGAGTATCAGGTTTATGTGCAAATTCTCGATTTTTCAACGTTGGGCAAGCAGGAAAGCGCCGGCCCCAAAGGGGGATCAACGGAAGGCGTGTGGATCGGGAAAGGGGCGGGGCCATCTTTCCAAGCAGCCATG
>JBLNEJ010000119.1:0-4701 GCA_050262535.1 Clostridia bacterium | reverse complement strand
TCTTGCTGATTTACACAAACAACATACGCAAGGAATGTGGGTAGTCGCTGTCACAGCCGACTTGTCGGCGGGTGATAGAGGAAAGTCCAGGCTCGCCCAGGCTGAGATGCCTGGAGTGTTCGTACCTGGTGCAAACCAGGGCAGTGAGGCGCAAGCTTTGCTGACGGCGTGGAAAGGGTTCTCTCGTAGACCCGAGTACGCTGAAAGTGCCACAGAAACGTAGCTTCTCTGGCGACAGGGAAGATGGAACGCGGTAAACCCTGCGAGCGAGAAACCCAAATTTTGGTAGGGGAATCGTCCTGAAGGAACTGAACGGAAGGGACGAATGGCAGAGTACTGCCATAGATAGATGACTGCCGCTCTTGGTGCGAGGGGATGCCCCGCTTGAAGCACGGGAGAGACAGAACCTGGCTTATAGCATTTCTTGCGTTTCTTTCGAAAACCTGGCCGCGCTAAGCGATTGACGCGGCCTTTATTCCATACCTACGCAACCGTCCTGATGCAGGGCGGTTTTTTCGCATTCCTTGAAAAGTCTAATAACCGTCACATCTATGAAAGACGCCCCCATTTTCCAAGATGATCCAAATCATATAATAAAAAGGAAGATGAAGCAGGAGGTGTTTGTATGGCTGTATATGCAATTTGTCCAGAACGCTCCACGTTGCACGGTTCTTTTTCCAAACGGTTTGCTCCGATTCTCTCGATCCAATCAGGCGACACCATTCGATACGAGACGTTAGATGCCGGTTGGAATGTCGCTCCTTTTCAACTGGAAGGGGAAAGAAAGAAATTTTGTCCAAGACGCCATCCGGAAGACAGCGGACATGCGTTGATCGGACCGGTGTATATCCATGGCGCGAAAGCGGGAAAAACGCTGGCAGTTCGGATTAACGATATTCAAACCGGCAATTGGGGCTGGAGCACGGGCGGAGGATTTCCGAATACGATTAACGAGCGCTTGGGTCTTCATGAGGGACCCGAGTATATGTTGCGGTGGGACTTGGACCCTTTAACCAAGACAGGGGTAAGCCACAAAGGGCACAAAATACGGCTTCGCCCCTTTATGGGGATCATGGGGATGCCTCCTGATGAAGAGGGAATCCATTCCACGTTTCCCCCGCGCTATTGCGGCGGGAATATCGACTGTAAAGAGCTCGTTGCCGGGAGTATCCTGTACTTTCCGATTGCCGTAGAAGGCGGGCACTTTTCCGTTGGAGATGGTCATGCTGTCCAGGGCGATGGAGAGGTGTCCAGTCCCGCTCTCGAATGCCCCATGCAAGTCGTTGATCTCACCTTCTCTGTGCTAGATCAAACGATAGCCTTTCCACGAGCGGAGACGCCGCATGAACGAATCACCTTTGGATTTCATGAGGATGTACATGAAGCTGCGATGATCGCTTTGGAGGGAATGCTGGATTGGATGCAGGAATTGCATGGGTACGAGCGAAAAGAAGCGTTGAATTTGGCAAGCCTCCTTGTTGACCTGCGGATGACGCAGCTGGTCAATGGTGTGAACGGGGTCCATGCCGTATTAGCCAAAGAAGCCATTTTGAAATAAGACAGCCGAATTATTCTCATTGCGTGCTCAGAACCCATTTGGTATATTTTAGTAACGGGTACATATGTTCTGGAAATGGAAGGGGACGATTTGATGGTACAGTTGCCAAAGCAGGAGTCGAATCAATTTGACCATCTTGTTGACTACGTCGTGAAAATCGGGGAAGTGCTCGGTGCCTCCGCGAGCGCCGTGTTTGTGATTCATCGTGACCGTATCGTAACCGAACGGTATTTTGGTCGTCATTCCCATCAGCCCGAGGCCAGAACGGTGCAGGCCGATTCACGCTTCAATGTGGCGTCCGTACGGAAGTCCTATCTTGGTCTGGCGATTGCTCTTGCCATTCACGACGGAAACATCCACGGAATCGACGATGCAGTTGCCGACTACTTCCCTGAGCTAGACCCGAATGTGCTGGACGGAACAACCCTTCGCCATTTGCTGACCCATACGCACGGATTGGGGACGGATGAAGAGGGCAAGCTTTATCGTCGTTTCGCACCAGGAACGAATTGGGAATATCGTGGGGAAAACAATGTGCTGCTGACGAAGCTGTATGAAAAAGTGACGGGAACGACTGTTGCCGACACAATGCGACGACGCGTTTTTGCCCCTTTGCAGATGAACGAAACCGAGTGGCAGACTGAACCGCAGGAAGACATGGTGATGGTCATCGAAGACGCCGCCAAGCCGGCGGTACATAAGCTGGGGACGAACCGCAACGGTGGGGAAAACCAGATCAATCTGTACGTCTCAGCCCGTGAGCTGGCGTATTGGGGATATTTGAACCTGAAGCGCGGCAAAATCGGCGAGAAGCAAATCGTTCCGGCGGTTGCGGTCGAGATGTCCACTTCCTTGCATAGTCCATCCATGGAAAACAAGGACCTCCCGCAAAATGGCTTCTACTGGTTCGTCAAGGAACTGCCTGCCAAGCGAACGGAAATCGGCGATAACGTCCCGGCTGGATCGTTTCAAATGCTCGGCTATTCCGGTGCAGTGGTACTGGTTGTCCCCCAGCATGAACTGGTCGCAGTCCGCATGTACAACCGTTGGGGAAGTCCGCAGGGCTATGATTACTTACAGGATATACGTACATTTGGCGACGAGGTGATGAAGGGAGTCGCTCACGGAATCCCTCTTCAGCGGTAAGCCTATCCGCAAATCAGGCGAATGACCTAACACCGAAAATCTCCTCCCTCAATAGTATGGTTGTGAACACAGATGAAGGGGGGAAGAGAAGGTGAGCTTCTTTAACGACAATTTCGCGTTGGTGCTGGTTCTCTTTATTCTGTTGGCGATTATTGGTTGTGCTTGCGACTAAGTTCCAAGCTGCACCAGAAGTGCGCTGTGTACGTTATCCGCTGATGACGGGCACAGCGCCTTTTCTTTTCACTGCGGCCGATTGGCAAGTTAGACAGTCGCAAGCAAATCGGCTATAATCGCACTAAAAACGAAGTAGACATGGGTGAATGGAATGACAAAAGACAAAATTAAACATGAGGCGATGCAATTATTTGCTCGCAATGGATATACAGGTACATCTTTGGCGGAAATCGCCAAGCGGGTCGGGATCAAAACGCCTTCGATTTTTGCTCATTTCAAAGGGAAGGAGGACCTGTTTCTCTCGATTTTTGCCGAAATTTCCTGGCAGGAAGTGAGCCATGCGGAACAAGTGAGTAAACATATCGGAGATTCATCCGTAGAAGTAAAGCTTCGCCAGATATTTGAAGATACGTGCAGATTTTATTTGCAAAACGAGGCGCGAACGGAGTTTATCAAGCGCACGATGCTGTTTCCCCCTGATTTCCTACGCGACCAGATTCGGGACAAGTTCCTGCATTCGGAGAGCACGCTTTCTCATATTCTGGAGGGGATTTTTCAGGAAGGAATCAATCAGGGCGTCATCCGACAAACGAATGTGGACGAGTTGATCCATGCGTATTATTGCCTGATTGACGGAATTATTTTGGAAATGTCGTATTATGAAAAAGAGAGCATGAAAGAGCGCTGCCACAGCAACTGGAACCATTTCTGGCTCGGGCTGACGAACCACCAAAAAGAACAGCAGCAATCGTTGCGAATTGATTGACAATTCCCGCAACACCCCTTTATACTCTACCTAACGAATATTAGTTAGCGAGGGGCTGATGCCATGTCGAACAAGCTCTTTTTGATCGCTTTTCTGCTCTCGATGATCATTTGAGGCGATCCGGTAATGCGGAACATGAAGACACCGAGTGAAAGACCATACACTTGCCATTACTGGAGGGGCGAATCAATGAGTGTAAATGCACAAAAACAATCGTTACACCGTACGTTGTCACTGCGGCATGTTGTGCTGTTTGGGCTTGCGTTTATGGCACCGGTTACGGTTTTTGCCACCTATGGGGTAGCCGGAGAAATCTCACAGGGCATGATGCCGACCGCATATGCCATTGCGATGCTGGTGATGGTTTTTACCGCTTTCTCCTATGGCCAGTTGGTCAAAGCCTTTCCGATCGCCGGTTCTGCCTACACGTTCACGCAGCGGTCGATCAGTCCGCACATGGGTTTTCTTGTGGGCTGGACGATCTTGCTCGACTATGTGTTTTCCCCGATGATCAGCGCGTTATTGGTGGGAATATTTGCATCCGCTTATTTTCCAAGCGTCCCGATGTTCGTCTGGATTATCCTGTTTATTGCAATCGTAACCACTATTAACATACTCGGAATCCGTCTGGCTGCAAATGTAAACGCTCTCCTGGTGCTGATGCAGCTTCTGTTGTGCGTATTGTTCGTTATGTTCGCCGTGCTGGGTCTGCTTGAAGGGAAAGGGGCAGGCACACTGGTCTCAGCAACTCCTTTTTTTGATCCAGCTGTGCAGGCAGGAGCGTTGATGGCGGTCATTCCAATCCTTTGCTTCACGTTTTTAGGGTTTGATGCGGTCACGACGCTAGCCGAGGAAACGAAGGATCCGGTGAAGACGCTGCCGCGTGCGATTTTGATCATTACGGTGACAGGCGGTGTTGTCTATGTCATTGTCACGTACTTTATTCAGCTTGTTCACCCGTCGTTTTCGTTGGTAGATACACAATAGGCAGCGGTTGTAAATTTTTGGGGACTTGGTAAATCGTTTATCGATGAGTTAATAAATAAGGTTAACATAA
>JBLNEJ010000118.1:0-4855 GCA_050262535.1 Clostridia bacterium | reverse complement strand
CACCTCGCAGCGATCTTCCATGAAAACCGCCGATTCCTGCTTTGATGTAGGTTGATTTGCTGCCCATTACGGTCGGTACATCAATGCCGCCGCGAATGGTCACATAAGCGCGCATCCCTTGCTTCACGCGACCAAATCGAAGAATGGAGCCGCGTCGAACGTTCACGCTTTTCCACATGTCCACAGGCTGTCCGTCAAGGTACGGGTCCAGATCACCACCTGTAATCGCGATGAGGCCATCGGACAACACGCACAAAACAGGACCAATCACCGTTATTTCCAGACCCGCTTCCCCCTCCTCGTTTCCGACCAGCAGATTGCCGATTCGCAAGGCATACGAGTCCATCGCACCGCTGACAACCATGCCATATTGCTGGTATCCAAACCGCCCCAAATCCTGCACAGTTGTCAACAGACCCGGTTTGATCACTTCGAACACATCTTTATGCACGTTCAATCGCCCTCACCACAATTCCTTCCTGGTCAAGCCGGCTGCGGATTTCCCTTGCGAAGGCAACTGCCGTCTGTTCATCCCCATGAATGCAGACCGTCTCCGCCTTCATTGGAATCACCGTTCCGTTCACTGACTCCACAACACCCTCGCGCAGCATCCGAATGACACGGGCAGCGGCCTGTGCCGGATCATGCACCATCGCCTGCGGGTGTTGCCGCTGGGTCAGGCTGCCATCGTCCTGATACGTCCGGTCAGCAAAAAACTCAGCGGCCGTAGCCAGGCCACACCGAATCGCTTCCTCGCGCAGTGCTCCGCCAGGCAACGTATACAACAGCAGTCCGGGATTGACGGCAGCAACCGCCTCTACCACCACCTCGGCCAGACTCCGGTCGCGATGCGCCATATTATAGAGAGCCCCGTGAAGCTTGACATGGCGTACAGATACTCCTTCGATCCGGGCAAATGCTTCAAGCGCTCCAATCTGGTACACCAGATCAGCAAAAAGCTGCTCGTGCCCGACCTTCATTTCCCTTCTTCCGAACCCGACGAGATCATAAAATCCCGGGTGTGCCCCGATGGCAACGTGATGCTCTTTGGCCAGTTGTACGGTCCTGCGCATTACCTGGGGGTCTCCGGCATGAAAGCCGCACGCAATGTTGGCAGACGTGATAAAAGGAAAAAGCGCCTCATCATTGCCGATTGAATAACGGCCGAAGCCTTCACCCATGTCACAATTGATGTCGATTTCCATCAGTTCTCCTCCTTTCTGGCTTCTACGCTGTTCCGTTACAGCTATGATAGGCTGCTTCCAGCTCCTTGAACTTCTCGAGTGAAACTGGAACGAATTGAAGCTGGTCTCCTGCCTGCAGCAAAAACGGCTTATGCGAATTCGACAAGTCAAACAGGCGAAGCGGCGTTCTTGCGATGAGCCGCCAGCCTCCGGGTGAGGAAAGCGGATAGATCCCTGTTTGCGCTCCCGCAATTCCAATGGACCCCGACGAAACCTTCAGGCGCGGCGAACTCAGCCGCGGCGTCGCAATTTGCGTCGACAATCCGCCGAGATAAGGAAACCCCGGCGAAAAGCCAAGCATATAGACACGATAAACCGCGGAGGAATGAATCCGCACCACCTCCTCCTGCGTGATGCCGTGATAATCGGCTACATCAGCCAAGTCCGGGCCACACTCCCCCCCGTAACAGGCGGGAATGACAACGGTGCGCGGTTCGGTCTGCTCCACTGTTGTTTCTTGCGTACACAATGTTTGCACGGTATGAACGAGTCTCGCATACGAGATTCGCAGCGGATTGTAGTAGATCAACAGGGACGCATAAGCAGGAACCAGCTCTTCCACTCCGCTCAGTCCAAGCTGTACAAGTGTTTTCGCAAGCGCGCTCACCTGATTGTTTACCCGCACCGATATTTCCTGATCAAATTGCACGAGAATCGCTTTATCGCCTGCGGGCAGACAAGTAACCTGCATCCGAAACTGGCCCCCTTCCCTCGTCCTTCGATGGCTCGATTACTTTTCAAATACGACCTTCCCGTCAGCAATCGTCAAATCAACGGTTGTTTGCAAAATTCCCTCTGCCGGGACCGCAAACAGATTGCGGTCAAGTACGATCAGATCAGCGAGCTTGCCGACTTCAATCGTGCCCAGCTCATGCTCCCTGAAGGTTCCATAGGCTGAACCGAGCGTATAAGCCTTTAATGCTTCCGCCAACGTAATCCGTTCTTCTGGCAGCCAGACATCGTTGCCCCCGCTGTCGATACGAGTCACCGCCCGATGAATTTGCGACAGCGGATTGAGCTTGTCGATTGGATAATCCGTACCGAACGCCAGCTTTGCGCCCGACGCTTTCAGGGTGTTGATGACAAATACGTACTTCTCCCGCTCCGTACCGATCTTCGCGGTATACCCCTCACGCTCCGACAACGCGAAGTGATTCGGCTGCATGGACGCAATCACGCCGAGCTGCTGGAAACGGGCAATATCATCTGGATGGATCACTTCCACATGCTCGATCGTATGGCGAGAATCCCGGATGCCATTCTCTTTTTGCGCCGCTTCATAGGCATCAAGCGCGAGGCGGATCGCCCCGTCCCCGATCGCGTGGAACCGGACGCGGAAGCCTTCTTTGTCGGCCTCGACCACCCATTTTTTGATCGTCTCAGCCGGAAAGCACGTATCTCCTACGGAATCCGGTTTATCCGCGTACGGCTCGACCATGTATGCCGTATAGCCGGTGATCACGCCATCGATGAATTGCTTCAATCCGGATAGCTGCAGCTTGTCTGAATGATATGTTTCACGCAGCTGCTTGGCCTGCTCCAGATTTCCGTCCAATACCGGATGGAAATGAATCCGCACCGTCAATTCATCCCTTTCTTCGAATTCCCGATACAGCTCATATTTCACCAGTTTGCTGTTTCCTTCACTGTACAAATCGTTGACAGAGGTAACGCCCAGTCGTGCCGCATTTTGCAAAAAGCGCTGGAACATCTGCCTGCGCTTCTCCTCCGACATGTCATACAGATCCCCGGTAACCAGCGACATCGCATCCTCATACAAAATCCCTGTGAGCTGTCCATGCTCATCTTTTTCAATGATTCCAAACGGCGGATTTTCGGTATCGGGATCGATCTGAAACAGCTCCAGCGTTTTGCTGTTCACCCAGGCATAGTGCCCTTCAGCATGAAACAAAATCACCGGGCGATCCGGGATGACACGGTCCAGCGAGGAGCGGTGCGGCATTTTTTGCCCCTCCCAGTAAGCAGAATCCCAGGAAAAACCGATTACATAGCGGTCATCCGGTCGAGACTCGGCATGGGCACGTACAAGTTCCACCGCTTCCTCCTCCGAGCGGGCATCAAACAGATACACATTATCCTCGGCAAAGCAGCCTGACATCACATGCAGGTGGAAATCGTGAAACCCGGGCATAATCAGTTTGTCCGTAAAGGTGTAGACTTTCGTTTCGTCTCCGATCAACGGCTGCATATCCTCCCATGAGCCAACCGCTGCAATTTTATTGTCGATAATGGCGATCGCAGCCTCGATTGGCTGTTCGGCCAGCCCTGTAAAAACAGCGTTGCTAGAAAGAATAATATCTGCTTTGGCTTGCTTGTTCATGTCCCATCTGCCCCTTTTTTCCCCATATAGTTGTTACCGGAATTCCGTTATTTTTCTGAAATTGGTTCCTGCCATTATCGCATGGACAACCTTACACATCCAACGCGATCCATCGAAAAAAGCAAGCGATTGCCCGCATCGTTTCCCTGGCAATCGCTTTTTACCCGGCTTACTGGCGGCGTGCACATCAGCCGTTTACTTGCATTCACCAGCCGCCCGCTTCCACGCCTCATACCAGACCGTAATACTCTCGTTTGCTTCCGTATCCAGCTCTTGCTCACATCTTTTGGTCAATGTCCCATACTGTTCTTCGACCCCAGCCCGGTCCCCGATTCGATCAAACAGCTTCATCAATTGAAAGTAACTGTACTCATCATCCGGTTGCAGCTGCTGGATGTGATAATTCATCTCAATCGCCGCCTGCCACATTTCTTGTTCGATGTAATATTCACTTATATTTTTCGCCAATTGAAACCACATCCGCCGCAGCCGTTCCCGCTCATGCTCCGCCCAAAGGTAATGATAATCCCCAAAATAATCCCCCTGGTACATCCGCAAGACGCGTTCATGCTCCTTCACACTGTCCGCATCGAGATCACCCAGCTGCTTCACCTGGGCTTCCCATTCCTCCGTATCGATTCGCACAGAACCCGTTTCCAGCTTGTACCCGTTCTCCAGATTCACCCGGCAAATCGAAAGCTCCCCCAGATGGTTCTGCTTCAAGGTTTGCCGAATCAGATAGATCGTTGTATACAGCTGACTGACGACACTTGCAACATCTGAATCTGGCCACAACAGCTCAATAAGCGTGTCTTTATCCACAAGTCGATTCCGGTTATGCAGCAAGTAGGCAAACAGCTCCAATGCTTTTGCCGTTCGCCACTTGATCACCGTCGGCTCCTGATCCGGCACCTGAATGTGAATGTGGTTAAAACAACCGATGGACAACACTTGCCTTGTTTCCCGCTTCTGTTCCTCGGTGATTCTCCCGCGCAAACGCTGCATTGTTTTTTGCAGCCTTTTCAATTGAACCGGCTTCATCACATAATCGAGCGCACTCAGCTCAAAAGCATCTACCGCATACTGATCAAAGCCGGTTACAAATACAATTTCGGTATCCGGACAGGACATCTGGATCTGTTCCCCTGCCTCAAGACCATTCATCTCGGGCATATTTATGTCCAGAAAGACAACATCCGGCAGAAGTGATTTCGCCATTTCGATCGCTTCTATCGGATTGGAGTACGTTCCGATTACCTCCATACCGCCT
>JBLNEJ010000117.1:0-2906 GCA_050262535.1 Clostridia bacterium | reverse complement strand
AGTATCGGGGGCATTTGGAATCTTCCCCATGCCGCTGATTATGGCGCGCTTCCCGATGCGGCTCAGACCAGCTATGATGGCCTCTGGGATTTTCTTGGCTTCAACCTGGTCAAACATGCTGCCAAAACCAACATAAACCGGCTTCTCGCCGCAATTTAAGAAAGCCGTCAGTTCTGGTGATGGCTCGAAGTCGTCTGGCTCATCTACATACCAGTAGCCGTGTTGATGAATATGTTCGTTCCAATCTCCCGGTCGTGGAAAGACAAAGTTGCTGCAAGAAACAACCGCAGGGTGTCGCTCATCTGTGTGACGTTCGAAAGGAGCGCCAAAACGGTCGGGAAGTTTGCCGAAATGCGCTTTCCAGAAAGGTTTAAGAGAGGCTTCAGAGGCCGTCCAGAGCATCAATTGCAGCATCGAATAACTAAGGAGATTAATGGGTGGAGTTTGTTTGACCTTACCATACAGAATGACGGATAACCGCTCTCTGGTTTTATTGAGTGGGAACGGTGAAGCAAGAACTGAAGGGATGCCCATTTTTTCTGCCGCAAAGTATCCAACGGCAACCCCCGGGTGGTAGACAATCATTTCGCTGCCCTCACATGCGGAATAATAGTGGTTCACCATATGGATGCCATACTTTTTCATTTTCTGAAAGCTGAAAAACATCTTGATGGGGTTATCCGCTCGCTGGGCTTCTCTAATCATGTTCTTGTCCACATTCAGGGATTCAAAATCGACATCGACGGAGTAGAAGTCAATCCCATAGCTGCGGACAAGACTTTCATGATTCCTGGTAATGGCAATGCGCACTTCCTTACCCAGCTTCTTTAACGCAACAGCAAGCGCCAGGTAGGGCTGCACATCTCCACGCGAACCGGCGCATAAAATTGTTATCATTGTTCTTCCTCCAAAAGAAATAAAAAATCCGACAACATGTTGTATAATCATAACAAAGGGGTGGGGAAGCATCAACCAACAATTATTCCGTTTGTGTTGGAAAATAAAGGAAAATTCGATGCACAAGCAGTCAGAGACAAGCGAGCGAACCAGGCAAAATCTTATTGATGCGTTTTGGTCCTTGTATACGACCAGGCGCATTGACAAGATCACCGTCAGAGAGATTACCACCAAGGCGGGGTACAACCGCGGGACATTTTATGAATATTTTCGCGATGTGTACGATGTGCTGGAGCAAATTGAAGCCCAAGCACTGCCTTCGTTTGAAGAGCTTCCCCCAATGATGGACGCGGGTGAAGTCTCACCGGTGTTTGTAGCATCTTTTTTATCGCTGTACCGGGAAAAGTTTAAGGTATACGATGTACTGCTAGGAGATAACGGCGACCCTGCCTTCCAGCGGAAGTTGAAAAACAGCATTAAATCTACGCTTTTAGAAATGCTTTCAAAAAAGGGGAATGTCAACTTTATTGAAGTTGACCTGATGCTCGAATATATTCTTTCTGGGTTAATTGGAATCCTGATCTATGCGTTTCAGAACAGGCAAAACATCCCTGAAGAACAGCTCGTCTCTATGATTTACACCCTTCTGCAAGGCGATATGTCCCATAAGTTACAAGTGTCTGCGTCCACAATTCGTAATTGATTACTCGACTATCGCCGAAGGATAATAGAATTTTGCGCTTTCAAATCAAGGAATAGAGAAGTAAAGCGAGATTGGTTAAGGAACTGCTAGGGATTCAGGGGGTTTTGATATTCGATGGTATCCTCTTAAGAGTGTTAAGCGACTTTGGTATACTGTGGGCAAAAGCACCTTGAGGGAGAGTGATGGAAGGATTTGCCCATAGTAACGAGTTTTGTCCAAATGAAGCCTGCCCGGATTACGGGAAACTTCAAAACGATCCGTCGAAACCGAACCTCAAAAAGATTGGCTTTACACGAGGCGGAGTGCAACGGTACCAATGCAAAACCTGTAACGGCACCTTCACCGAGACACATGGCATGATCTTCTACCGCAAACGTACGCCCGAACACCAAATCCTGGAAACACTGGCGTTGTTAGCGGAAGGAAATCGGATCAGCAGTTTGACGCGCGCCAAAGGGTATAAAGAAGATACGATCCTGGAATGGCTGCGAGAAGCAGCAGCCCATGCCGAGCAGGTGGAAGCGGTGTTGATGCGCGATTTCAAAGTCAAGCGCGGGCAGCTGGATGCGCTGTGGGCCTATGTCAGGCGAAAAAAAGGCCAGCCCAGTGGATGAAGCAGGCGAAGTTTGGCAATCCACGATGGTCGATATGGACAGCCGCTTGCGGGCTGCCAGAGGCATCGGAGCAGATGAGACCCAGGCCAGCATCGAAGTCTTCCAGACGTTGAAACAGCGTGGGCATCCAGACGGTCCGCCACCCACGATTTCCGATGGGTGGGGCGGGATTGATGACGCGATGATCAAAGTTTATGGCTTGGTGCCAGAATACCGTGGCCGAGGTCGCCCGCCCACCTGCAAACAGGCGCGGCCCGGTTGGCAGTACCTGCAAATGGTCAAGCAGCGCGACGCACACGGTCACCTGGAAGGCATCCACTTACGGGCGGTGTTCGGCAAGAAGAGCGACCTGATCGCGCTGATGGGCAAAAGCACGGCCTACGTGGAACGCAGCCATCTAACCGCTCGGCTTTTCAACAGTCGTTTGGTACGCAAAACGCTGGCCTTTTCCAAGGACCTGACCATGCATCGGGCGGCGGCGACCTGGCAAGATTGCTATTACAACCTGATCCGCCCACACAAATCCTTGCGCCTGCCAGTGGAAGATAACCCGCGGCAACGCTGGCAGACGCGAACGCCCGCAATGGCAGCGGGATTGACTGATCATATTTGGACTGTTAAAGAACTGTTGACGTTGATCCCTTTAGCGTGCCAAAACCACACTCGATAGGGAGACCACCGATTATCCGAAT
>JBLNEJ010000116.1:0-2699 GCA_050262535.1 Clostridia bacterium | reverse complement strand
ACAGTATCCATGTTTTTCAAGGGGGATGCAAACGATGGGTCATGAAGATCGCCGCCAGAGCGAGCGGCAGCAGAAAAAATCAGACTGGAGCTGGCTTGATGTTGTACTGGAATGCTCTGAGCTGATTGTGTACACGCTGCGGTTGTTGTTTATCGGGCTTCGGAAGCTGTTGTCGCATTGGCCCTAGAGGAAAAGCTCCTGTGATAGGAGCTTTTTTATGTGGCCTTGCGTTCGAAGTACGCGTGCAGCCTGTACAGACAAATTTCTTTCGTCCAGCGGTACAAGGTATCGTTGAAAGCAGGGTCTACGTCAAATGAAAGTGAAAATTGGTTGTTTTGAAACCCGACCAGTCCTTTTGAGCTGCCGCTCCACTTGGTCATCGGCATCTCCGCAATCAGCCTGCTCACCTTCGCCTCTTGATAATCCCACATGGAACGGGCTGATTTGTCGGCGAAATCGATGTTTTTGCGATATTCCTTCTCTATGAAAAACGCGTGAAAAAACGGAGCTACCTCCTGGGGTGAAACCGGCTTGTACCAGTCGCGTTCGCCACGTTCGAGCATATACAGCAGAACGACCATTTTGTAGCTTTTGGTCATCCCCGTCCCCTCTACCTCCATCAGCCAGTCACCATAATGGCGCATGATCTCGTTCTCGTTCGCTGTCAGTTGATTGGCCCAGCCCAAAAAATGGGCATACGATTTGAATTCCTGACGATACTCACGGCTATTCTCTCTCCCGTGCAGATGCAGCTCAAGGTAAGTCGGAACCCTTCCAAGCTCTTGCTTGACCGCCTCGAATGCGAGAAGCAGCCGATCCTTTCGCACATGTTTTTTGGATGACATTTCCTGCAACAGATTGATGACTCCCAGTTCCAATTCCAGATGGCAATCTGCTGGAACCACGGGCACCTGGAAACGCTCTGTTCGTTGCTCCCGCTCGTTCAAGCTAAAAAGGCTTAGTTTCACGTCAGCATTCCGATAGTTTCCGATCAGGTCAATAATGGTGCAATGTGTTTTCGATGGATACAAGCGGAGGCCACGCCCAACTTGCTGGGTAAACACGGTAAGCGATTCGGTCGGTCTGACAAAAAGAAGTGTATCCAGTGAAGGAATGTCTGTTCCTTCATTGAACAAATCAACCGTGAAGACAATCTCCAGGCTTCCACTTTCGATCTGTTCGATGACCTCCGAACGGGTCATTTCTTTCGTATTGGAATGCAAGCTGATTGCCCGTATCCCCTTTTGTTGAAAATAATGAGCTAAAAAGTTCGCTTGTCTAATCGAGGAACAAAAAGCAAGCGTCCTCGTTTGCTTGTATTGACACCATGCACGATAAATGTTCTCTGCAACCTCTTCCTTGATTTGTTCCAGCAGCAGCTCTTCTTCATCATAGCGCGTCCCGGTCCATGTAATCTTCGAATAGTCGGTCTCGTCGTGAATGCCGTAATAATGAAACGGAGCCAGCCATTGATGGCGAATCGCTTCAATAAAGTCAAGCTGAAAGGCGACATTCCCGTCACAAATGGCGTATACGTCTTTTCCATCCGCACGAAATGGCGTTGCGGTTATACCCAGCAAAAATTCAGGGAGAAAGTAATCAAGAACCCGCTGATAGGAGTGGGCAGCCGCATGGTGAAATTCATCCATGATGATCAGGTCAAATTCGTTCTTGTTGAAACTTTCCAAATGTTTATTCATGCTTAGCGTATAGATCGAGGCAAAAACTGAATCTGCGCTGCGCTCTTTGTTTTTGCCATCGTACACCCCTGTTGACCTGTTCGGCATGACGGTCTGAAAGGATCTCGCCGCCTGCAGCAGCAACTCTTCCCGATGGGCAATAAAAAGAACCTTCTGAAATCGCTGTGCAAAAAAAGCGGCCAGGTACGTTTTCCCTAGTCCCGTCGCCATTACAACCATCGCACGGTTGTAGCCTTCTTCCCATGTCTTTTCCAATTCATCCAGTGCCATTTTCTGCGCTGGACGTGGTGAGATCGCGTCATACACCGCCGGCGACTCCCTAAGAACAAGAGCACCGTCATCTCCAGCGGACTCTAGGGAAAACATCATGTCCATTTCCTCATTGCTGGTCCATGTCCGTGCTAGCTGGGGATGTGCCTGATGGTAATCCTCATACTCCTGTTCGTACTGTCTGCACGTTTCATTGTTGATCGGTACAGTCTGTTCATGATAAAAAAGCTTCATAAACTCGATTTGAGCTTCTTCAAACGTCGGAAACGAGACATTTGCCTCCATCGCCAGATTCCATTCAATCCCGTGGGTCAAAGCAGAACGGGACAAATTGGAGGAGCCGACAATCAGCATGCCGTCGTCTGTCCCGTATTGAAACATATACGATTTGGGGTGGAAGGAGACCCCATTGCTTCTCCACAATCTCGCTTCCACCAATTCATCTGTTGCGATCAATTCCCGCAATCCTTCAGGCTGCGTGACAAACAAGTAGTCACCGACCAACACCTTCACTTCTGCCCCACGGGTAATGGCACTTCGTAAATACGGTTGGAGAAGGCGAATGCCCGAATGCATGACAAACGATGTGAGAATATAGATCGATTGCGCTTTGGAAATTCCTTCGATCAGCTTGTCCAAAACATGTTGTGTGACGAGTTGGACACCCATTTCCTATTCCTCAACTTCCAACAACAGTATTTTTCTCTCAAACCCGCCTCGTTCTTTTGC
>JBLNEJ010000115.1:0-6782 GCA_050262535.1 Clostridia bacterium | reverse complement strand
ACGCAGAAATCCTACACCATCGATGTAAATCGGGCACGATCATCCAATGCAGACCTGGGCAACCTGACGATTAGCCAAGGCAGCTTGACTCCTGTATTTTCGTCAGGGACAACAGCATATTCAGCAAGTGTAGGCAACGCCGTAACCAGTCTGAATGTAATCCCGACGGTAGCAGACAGCACGGCAACGGTAAAAGTAAACGGCAATTCCGTTACCAGCGGAAGTGCAAGCAACGTTCCGTTGACGGTAGGGTCCAACACGATTACGGTCACCGTAAAAGCTGAAGATGGAACCACGCAGAAACCCTACACCATCACGGTGACGCGGGCAGCATCATCCAATGCAGACCTGAACAGCCTGACGATTAGCCAAGGCAGCTTGACTCCTGCATTTTCGTCTGCAACAGCAGCTTACACCGCCAGTGTAGCGAACACGGTTACCAGTCTGAATGTAACCCCGACGGTAGCAGACAGCACGGCAACGGTAAAAGTAAACGGCAATTCCGTTACCAGCGGAAGTGCAAGCAGCGTTCCGTTGACGGTAGGGTCCAACACGATCACGGTCACCGTAACGGCTCAAGACGGAAGCACGCAGAAATCCTACACCATCGATGTAAATCGGGCACGATCATCCAATGCAGACCTGGGCAACCTGACGATTAGCCAAGGCAGCTTGACTCCTGTATTTTCGTCTGCAACAACAGGTTACACCGCCAGTGTAGCGAACACGGTTACCAGTTTGGATGTAACCCCGACGGTAGCAGACAGCACGGCAACGGTAAATGTAAACGGCAATTCAGTTACCAGCGGAAATGCAAGTAACGTTTCGTTGACGGTAGGGTCCAACTCGATTACGGTCACCGTAACAGCGCAAGACGGAAGCACGCAGCAATACACCATCACAGTGACGCGGGCAGCATCATCCAATGCAGACCTGGGCAACCTGACGATTAGCCAAGGCAGCTTGTCTCCTGCATTTTCGTCTGCAACAACAGACTACACCGCAAGTGTAGCGAATGCTGTTACCAGTCTGAATGTAACCCCGACGGTAGCAGACAGCACGGCAACGGTAAAAGTAAACGACAATTCAGTTACGAGCGGAAGTGCAAGCAACGTTCCGTTGACGGTAGGGACCAACACAATTACGGTCACCGTAACGGCGGAAAACGGAACCACGCGGAACACCTACACCATCACGGTGAAACGAGCAGCTAACATTCCAGCCTATTACCCGGTGGAAAACATCACTCTGAACCAGCCGGAACTGACACTGACGGCAAGTGGAGATCCTGCTTCACTGGCAGCAACCATTACGCCATCCTACGCAACCATCCAAACCATGACATGGGCAAGCAGCGACCCGGATGTGGCAACCGTTGACGAACACGGCGTAGTGACGCCAATTGCGGCGGGAACGGCAACAATTACAGTGACGACCGATGATCAAGCCAAGACGGCAACCAGCAAGGTGAAGGTTGTCGATGAAGAAGTGAGGAAGTTGGTCGGGTTAAAATCTTCCGAAAAAACGATTTTGCTCAAACCGAATCAATCATCCTCCATCAAGCTGTATGCGATCTATTCTGATGGTTCAAAAGAAGAGATCACCAAAAACAGCTCCGTAACATATCGTACCAGCACTAGCAAAATCGCGACCATCACAAAGGGTAAGATCAGAGCGAGAAATGTAGAAGGTAAAGCCACGCTCACCGCGACCTACCAAGGAGAGACAATCGACATCCCTGTTGTGGTTTCCAAGGTAGAAGTGAAGAAGCTCGAAATGAACCAGAAAGACCTCCTACTCGAAACAGACGAAGAGGAACAACTCAAACTCGAAGCTACCCTTTCCAACAAGAAAACAGATGATGTCACCGAGCTGGCAACCTGGTCAAGCAGCGAACCTGCCGTTGCAACCGTTGATGAGAACGGAAAGGTGACTGCCCTTGACACAGGGACAACGGTCATTACAGCCACTTATGGTGGTGAAACAATCGAGCTGACTGTAAAAGTGAGCAAGGCGAAAGAGATTAAACGCATTTCCATAAACAAACGGAATGTGACGGTAGCCGTAGGCAAAGAGCAAACTGTCAAACTGACCGCTACTTACAAAGACAACTCGAACAAAAACGTAACCGACAAAGCAAAATGGTCAAGTGAAGACGAGTCCATCGCGACGATCAATGATGGCGTCATCATCGGAAAAGCCAAAGGAACGGTAAAAATCCAGGCGAAATACCAAGGAAAGGCCGTAACCATTACGGTAACAGTGAAGTAAAATCAAAAAAGCTCACATTCTCTTTTCAGGAGAAGTGAGCTTTTTTTAATGATTCCTACCCAGCTTTCACTTATTCAGCATTTCACCATACTTCAAAAATCAGGAGATTGCTAAAATCACAACCCAATTGGTTGAGACGTTCTATGCTCACCTTGCCCCGTACAGTAAGTTATCCGAAAGCTCAATTTTACACGTCCACAAAATCCTCAACAATTCATTCAAAGCAGCGGTAAAACGAAAGTATATTTCCAGTAATCTTATAGCCGATGCAGAAGCTCCCAAATTATCCCGCAAGGAAATGCTGGTCTGGAATCTTGAAGAGACAGTGCGATTTCTAAAGGCTGCTGAAGAGAGTGAATTGTTTATTGTCTTTCTCTTGGCATTGACCACTGGAATAAGGCAAGGAGACCAAGACGAAGTCAAGTACCAGAACGATCTCCCTAACGGATAAGACTTTGAGTGAACGATCCAAATGTAAGAAGCGGAGAGCAAAAGAAAAATTGGCTGCTGGTAAGGATTATCAAGACAATAATCTTGTCGTTTGTACCAAAAGAGGAACACCGATACATCCCCGTAACCTGCTACGTGCATTTTACGGACTGATGTAGAAGGCAGAAGTGACAGAGATTGGATTCCACGACATATGACATACTGTAGCTACGCTGATGGTAAGCGGTAAGGTCAATCCGAAAATAGTTAAGGAAATACTTGGACACTCAGCCCCCCATGAAAAAACAAAAAACGCTCGGAAATCCAAGCGTTTCAACGTTTTATGTATGGTGGACCCTATCGGGATCGAACCGACGACCTCTACACTGCCAGTGTAGCGCTCTCCCAGCTGAGCTAAGGGCCCATATCAATCGAACAAGGATTATATTAGCATACTGAAGAACCAGGAGTCAATAATGATTTTACTGTTTTTCCACTCATTTCGCTCGGCGTAAACAAGCTTTCCCACACTCTCGGTTCACTTCCCGATCATTTCCTTTCATGGTACACTGGCATGTAGGATTTTTGCGCTTCCTCCCAACCGTGCTCTTCATTTTAATAAAGAAGGTGGTACCATCATGCGTTCCATTTGGGAGATTTACAAAACGGATTGGTTCAATATTTCTAAAGTGCCGACCGGCGTTCTTCTGATCATCGCCATTATTCTTCTTCCTTGCTTATATGATTGGGTCAATATCAAATCGGTTTGGGACCCGTACGCCAATACGAGAGGGATCAAGGTTGCGGTCACGAGCGAGGACCAAGGCGCGACCGTTGCCAACCAGAACGTCAACATCGGCGAAGAACTGATCAAAAGCCTGCAGAACAACAAGAATCTGGGGTGGACATTCGTCGATCGCAAAGAGGCGGAGCGGGGAGTCGAACGGGGAGATTATTATGCCAGCATTTTGATTCCATCCGACTTCTCGACCAGAATCACAGGAATTGTCGACGGCAGGCTGGACAGGCCGGAGGTGATCTATACCGTCAATGAAAAAATCAACGCGGTCGCGCCCAAAATCACTTCATCCGGCGTATCGGCGATAGCCAAGCAGATCAACGAGAATTTTACGGAAGCGGTCAGCGAAGCATTGCTGACGAAGCTCGCGGAGGTTGGGATCAAGATCGAAGAGCAGCTGCCGACGATTCGCAAGATTGAGCATGGCATTTTTGACCTAGAAAGCAAGCTTCCTGAGATTCATGCAGCCGGGCAGAGGGTTCTGGAGCTGGAACAGAAGCTCCCCGACATTCATAACAAAGCACAGAAGATCATCGAAGTGGAGCAAAAGCTCCCTGAAATCAACCAAGCCGCACAATATGTGGTAAAGATCAACGAGAAGTGGCCTGTCATCAGCGAAGCGGCTTCCAAGATCGTCGCGATTCAGAATCGGCTGCCTGACATCCAGCATGCGGTGGCGCGTGTGCAGGAGCTGGACCAGAATTTTGACAAGGTGGCCGATACGGTGGCCACTGCCTCGGAAAAGGCGAACAAAGCTCTTGCAGTCGTTACGGCTGCGCAGGCGGCTTTGCCGAGAATCGGGGAAATTGCGGAGAAAAGCGCCGATATCGCGGAACGCTTGGATGCGTTTCTGGCAGCCAACGGCAATGCATTCGAGACCATTGCTCCATTGGTGAAGCTAAACCTCGCGCTGGCACAGCAAGCGGCCGATGCGGTCGTGCTGCTGACAGATCGAATGCTGGAGGGCGGTCCCTTGCCTACGCCAGATGAAGTGAGAGCTGTGCGTGACCGTCTTTCCACTGTCGTTCGGGTGGTGGAACGCACATCTTCCTTACTTGAACGGGTGAACAGCCAGCTTCCCGAGCAGCCATTGAATGGTCTTCTCGCACGTTTGCAAACAGTTGAGGGCAAAATGACCCAGCAAATCCAGCTGCTCGATACCATTGCAACTGCGCTGCAAAACGGGAAAACGCCAGTGCGGGATGTCGTCGTCAAGGTGAATGAACGTGCGAAGGAGATCAGCGCGGAATTGGGAGACATCCTTGCGCGGTATGACAGTGAAATCGCTCCGAAGATCGCAGCGGGAATTCAGAAGCTGACGTCATTGGTCGGCACTTCTGTCGATAAGCTGCACGCAGCGCAAGGGAAAATTGCCGACATTCAGGCCATTCTTGCCGATGCAAAAAGCGGACTGGAATTCGGCATCGCTGAGCTGGCACGGATTCAGCAACAGATGCCCCAAATTCGCGCGAAAGTTCATGAACTGGCGCAAACGCTCCAGACCAAATCGGATGAATTCGCAAGAGCGATTACTATCGCAGCACCGTTTGTGCAAGACACGCTTCCGCAGATCGGGAAGAAGCTGAGGGAAGCGGCGGCTTTTATCAAAAACGACTTGCCGCAGGCAGAGCAGGAGCTGACGAAGCTGGCTGATTTTGTCCGCTACAAGCTGCCCGAGGTAGAAAACGGTGTACACAAGGTGGCGGGACTGGTCCGAAACGATCTGCCGCAGCTGGAAAATGCCGTCCGGCAGGCTGCAGACAAACTGAGAGAGTTCGAGCAGAACAATCATTTTGCCGCTCTGGCCAAGCTGCTGCGCGGGGATATTCAAAAGGAAAGCGAGTTCTTGGCGAGCCCTGTGGAGATCAAGCAGAATCGCCTGTATCCGATTCCGAACTACGGATCGGCGATGTCGCCGTTTTACTTCGTGCTGTCGTTATGGGTTGGTGCAACGTTGCTTATCTCGTTGTTGAAGGCTGAGCCGGATAACCCGGATGGGCGGTATAAGCCGTATCAGCTTTTCTTAGGGAGATTGGGGACGTTCAAGACGATTGGGCTGCTGCAGGCGATCAGCATCGCGCTTGGGGATATTTTTATTCTGGAGGCGCATGTGGCGGATAAGCTTATGTTTGTTCTGTTCGCGATGCTGGTCAGCGCTGTGTTTGTCACGATTACGTATACGCTGCTGTCGGTCTTTGGCAACGTCGGGAAAGGACTGGCGATCATTTACATGGTGTTCCAGTTTTCCAGTTCGGGCGGGACGTTTCCGATCAGCATGACCGATCCGTTTTTCCAGGCGTTGAATCCGTTTATGCCGTTCACGTATGCGATTAGCTTGCTGCGGGAAGCGGTTGGGGGGATTCTGTGGGAGACGGCGATCCGAGATATTCTTGCGTTGGTTGGATTTATTGGGTTGAATTTGTTTATTGCCCTGGCGTTGAAGAAGCCGTTGAGCGGGGTTATTCAGAAGTCGATGGAGAATGCGAGGAAGACGAAGATTGTTGGGTGAGCTATTTAATTCTAGAAAAGGAGAAAACCAGCCCAGGAAACTAATAGAGGCTGGTTTTTTCCTTTATATTTATTGAACAGATTTATGTGTAAAAGCCGACCATCTTTAAGATCTGCTTCCTCAGTTCTGTACGCAGTGCTATCGGCTCCATGACCCTGGCATCGCATCCGTAGCTAAGCACATGACGCAGCGCGCGATCCATTCCCGTGTAATAGGTAGTTACTCGTATAGATCCATCCGGCAATGTCTCCATTTCCATCGGGTCAAAGTCATCCATCACTCTGGATTTCACAGACGCGGAAAAAATGAACACGGTCCGAAAGGTCAATGGAGCAAGCTGACTTTCCCATTTTTCCTCGGCATCGTTGATCGTAAAGTTCCGCTTCTCGAAGGAAGTCGAGGTTATTGCCAACCGTTCCATGCGCGATAGCCGAAAAATGCGAAAGTCAGAACGGGTTCGGCAATACGCGTACAAATACCAAGCATAGCCTTTCAAAAATAGCCCAACTGGTTCAACAACTCTTTCCGTTTCTGCGCCATTCACATCCACGTATGCAAAGGATACCAAGCAGGAGAGCTTGATCGCTTGTAGCAGCTTTCCGAGGGCTTCTTTTTCACTGTACGTTGGGGTATAACGCAGATTGACGCTCGGGTCTTGTTGCTGATTTGCTTGATTGGCAACAAGGGCGCCTACTTTTTCGACCAGGTATTCGACTTCATCGTTGTCCATGGCGGATTGGATGCCGCGCAACGCTGCAATGACCGACTGGATGT
>JBLNEJ010000114.1:0-5165 GCA_050262535.1 Clostridia bacterium | reverse complement strand
GTTCGTCAGCGAAATTACGATCAAGAAAGCACTGACCAACATGTTTCGAAAGTACGATGTGCAAAACCGGACACAGTTTGTGCAGAAAATGATGGAAACCCACATGCACTGGAAAAAGGCGTGAGTGCATATCCGGGTAGCTATCCGTTTTATATACTCCTGTATAGTTTAAGGCGCGATTAAAGCTTGTTATCGTAAGAACAGCGTTAACGCCATCCGAAAAGGGAGTGTACAAAATGAATGCACTGAACCAGCCGCCATCTGTTGAGGAACCACCTCTCCAAATCAGACTGCTGCAGATGATTTGGGGGGGATGGGTTTCGCAATGCATCCATGTCGCGGCAAAGCTGGGGATTTCTGACTATTTGCAGGACGGTCCCCGCACGTGTGCGGAAATCGCCGAGAAGACGGGTGCCCATCAGCCGACATTGCAGCGCTTGTTGCGAGCTCTGGCCAGCTTTGGGATCTTTGAGGAAACGCGGGACGGGTTGATTACGTTGACTCCGCTGGCTTCTCTGCTGCAAACCGGTGTTCCCGGATCGCTGAAGCATGCCGCAGTCATGTTTGGTGAGGAGTGGCATCGGGGGGCATGGAGTCATCTGCTCAAGAGTGTGCAAACCGGTCAGCCTGCCTTTGAGCAAGTGAACAACCTGAAGTTTTTCGAGTTCATGGCGATGAATCCGGAGATCAGCAGAATATTTGGCGAGGCCATGACCAGCATTTCCGGAGATTTCAACGAGATCCTTGCAAAAAGCTATGATTTCGGCACCTTCAAACGAGTGGTTGACGTCGGTGGGGGGCATGGGTCCCTGATGGTTACGCTACTCAAGCAATACCCACAGGTAAATGGTGTCATTGTCGACCTTCCGCCGGTCATGGAGGGAGCGAAGGAGTATGTGCGTCAGGCAGGGATGGCGGATCGATGCGAGTGCGTGGCAGGCAACTTTTTTGAATCGGTTCCCGCAGACGGAGACGGGTATGTGCTCAAATTCATCATTCATGACTGGGCGGATGAGCAAGCGGTCACCATTTTGCGCAACTGCCGCAGTGCCATGAACAAAGGAGCCAAACTGCTGCTGATGGAACAGGTGCTGCCACCCGGGAATGAACCTGCGCTGGGGAAATTATCCGATATCGAAATGCTTGTGATGCTAGGCGGAAAAGAACGGACCGAGCAGGAGTTCCGTCAACTGCTGGCAACAGCCGGTTTTCAGCTTGCACGTGTCGTACCGACTCAATCGCCATTATCGATATTGGAAGCTGTATCAATCTAATGAATAAGGAAAAGGTGAAAGAATGAACGGGATCGTCTGGTTACGAATCGCAGTCCTCTATTTTGTATTTGGTGTTGTTTTCGGCATGATTATTGGGATCGCACAGCTTTTCCAGCTCAGCAGCGTGCATGCGCATGCGAATCTGTTGGGATGGGTTTCGCTCGCGTTGGCAGGTCTGATCTACTGTCTGTTTCCGGCAGCAGGAAAAAGCAAGCTGGGAAAGTGGCACTTCTGGCTCCATAATCTCGGACTTCCGATCATGGTGGTCGGGTTGTACCTGGAAATCATGCAGATTGCCTCGCTGCCATTGATTCCAATTGGGGGAACATTGGCGATCATCGGAATTATTTTGTTCCTTGTGAATGTGTTTACGAATGTAAATGAAAGCACGTTCGTGTTGAACGCCAAGAAAGGGAGTATCGAAGGATGAAAAAAGCAGCCGGCATTTTCCTGAGTCTGGTATTGGCATGTGGCGGAACAGCCTTTGCTGAAACGAGTCAATCCGATCTAAAGGAATCAAAAAACGTATCGATTCTAGTCAATGGTGTCGAGGTTGTTTCTTCCGCCAACCATCTGGAAAAAGGCAACAAAGTGTATGCGTCCGTAAAGGCGTATGCGAAGCTGTTCGACAAGAGCTATGAACTGAGCAAAAACAAAAAATCCGTTGTCTTCAATGGCAAAACGATCAAGAATATCCGACTGGTCGAGGGCGAGCCAACCGCCAATATTCAAGATTTGGCCAATGCAGTGGATGCCCAGCATGTCGACTGGGACAAAAACGACAATGAAGTGTATGTGCTTGCCCTTCCCAAAGGCTCCATCCAAATTACGCCGGTTGTACCCGCGATGGGTGAGCATTGGGCAAATCCGCAAGCAGGCGATTTGCCGACGGGTCCCATTTATGGCGTGTATGAAAACAGACTCGTATTTTTGGAATATATGATTGCCCAAGACGATTTTGTGAAAGGGAAAGATCATGTCAATCTGGCGGGGATGAAAGGCGTTCCGTCTCCGGCCGTCGTGCAGATGGATATCGAGGTCCAGCCGCACGGCCACGACGGATTTGAAGTCCCTCATTATGACATTCATGCGTATTTCATTACAGACGAAGAACAGCAAAAAATCGGAATGGACCACAATCACTAATAAAAAAGAGGCGGGTGGCCGCCTCTTTTTTATTTCATTTTTCCATCAATAATGAGGAAAAGCAGGTGTGAGGAAAACGGAGAAAACGCGCAGGTTTTTGGGACACCTACCAAGCTGGAACGGAAAAAGCGAAACACGCATTGCGTCCAACGTGTCAATCATCCATGAATACGCATGTTTTGGACGCAGTTTCGCTTTTGGAGTGCAGGCGGGCAGTGTTACTCCCAGCAAGTGGCCCAACTACCCGGAGCGTTTTCTCCGTTTTCCTCCTCAATCATTGCTTTTTCCCTATACTCTGCTTCATGAACGTCCCAATCAATTGCCCCCGATTCTTCACGCCGACTTTTCCAAAAATAATGGAGAGATGCTTCTTCACCGTCGTTTCGCTGATGAACAGCTGAGCCGCGATATCCGCATTCGAGCATCCGTCGATCACCAGGTTCGCGACCTGCTGCTCCCGATTCGTCAGCTTCCATGAATTCCACGAGGCAATCTCCGGCTCATCGTCATCTTGACCGTCAGCAGTCCACTCGATTCCGGACTGGCTGAGCAATCGCGACAGAAAGCCTTTCAGTTTGTTTCCGCGTGTGTCCAGGATAAAATACGGGGTCGGAGTTTTGCCATCATAGTGGCAATGCGTCACACCGGGAACGATCTCAAAGCCCAAACTGGTCCAAATGTAATGAACGCCTTTAACCGGCTGAGGTGAAATGACGAAAATCCCCCTTGTACACATGTACGCATTGGTCAATTTCATTCCATCGGCGATAATGGTAGGATCCGTCTGATCCAAATAATCCATGGAGCGCATAAACCATCCCGCTGGCCGCTCAGCTGGTGTTTCCAGCATGTGCCGTTCCTGCGGGCTCATACTGGCAAGGAGAGGGCCGAAGATGGGATCGTTTTTGAGCGGAGGGATCGTTCCTTCATGTAGAGGAACAAGTACGACGATTGCCACCACTTTTCCCTCTTCGGACCGAAGCAGCTGAATGCTTCGGGAATCGAGCCCATAATAATAGGGCAAATCGATATCCTGAATCAAATAGATCGACTCTTCGGCGGTTAAATCGATCTGGATCTCCATTCCCGTTTCCGGATCGATTTTTTTCAAAGACGAGCCCCATCTTGAACGCAAGCGGTTATCTATATATGCTTGTGCCTCTGCCATAGTGGAATAGGTAAGCCGCTCCCAATAATACTTTTCACTTATCGCGAATTGTTTGATCGCCCGAAGCGCCGGGTCCTCTACATAATGAAACAGCTCGATGACTTCCCAGGTCACATTCGATTTTCCTGATTTTTCGAGGATGGCATTGGCATAGTATATCGCACACCGCTCGACCAGGCTTCGATAATATTTGGGGGTTCGCTCCCGCAAAAGACGGCAAGACGCTTCTCTCATCAGGTCATGAACTTTCCAGCCGCGATCGGATTGCTGCACAAACGACAAGCCAACCAGCTTTTCAAAAAGAGCGGTGTCAATTTCCTCGTTCAGCAGATACGAGAGCAATTCCTGGTTGAATTGTTGCAGCATGGCCGCGGCTTCAACCAATGTGCGCAAGTGCTTGTCGGGCACTTCCTTCAGCCATAAGGCAGCGATTTCGTGAAACCAGTCTGCACCTGCGTCGCGCATCGTTTTTTGCGGTGACAAAAAGCCGGCGACGATTAGTGAGAGCGCGAGCGGATGGCCATTGGACTGAAACCACATCCGTTCCAAATGCTCCTCCTCGTTGATTCCGCACCGGCGCAGGTAATCAAATGTATCTTCCCGGTTGAGATGATGGATCGGGATTGGCAGGAGTCGCTCTCTCCATGAAGGGGAGAAGAGCCAGGGACCTTTCAGGGGATAGCGTCCCGCAATGAGGACCAGCACGTTTTCCGGAAGCCATTTCAGCAAATTTTCTCGGAGCCATGCTTCCCAACCCGTCATTTCCTCAAACGTATCAAAGGCGAGAACAACCTTCTTTTGGGCAGACAGGCTTCTGATTGAATGGATGACCGACTCGAAAAGAGTCTCAGCATTGCTATCATTGGTCTGGGCACCTTGCAGCTGCTGAAGCAGAGCTCTCAGCAAATCGTGCCCCGAATGACTGAAGTTTCGGCAGTCCAGCAGGATGAAGCACGCGCCCTTTTGGTGAGCAAGCAGGCCGAATACGTGCAGGAGTGTACTTTTGCCAACGCCTCCTGTGCCGTAAAGATTCCAGATGCTTTTACCGGTATATGGATCATTTTCCAAATACTCCGAAAACAAGGAAGTTTCGCGGTGTCGACCAACGATAAAGTGATATTCCCGAACCGATAGCGCATGTAAATTCTCGAGCATGTTCCCACCCTCTGACACAAAAACATCCGAATTTGATTGATCTACTACTTAAGTATACTATCATTTGCAACTTACGTGTAGTTACCTGCTTCCCATGGTTCATGGTATTGTATGCGAATATCGGTAGGGTAAGGAGGCAAAACAGTATGAAACGACTGCCAGCAAATACAATGATCAGACATCCACTTCGCGATGATGCCCAGGAAATCACGGATTTGATTGCGTTATGCGATGTGGATGACCACGGTGTTCCGGATATTACGCTTGACGATCTTCTGTATATGTGGAATTCCATTCACATTGATACTGACGCATGGGTTGTGTGCGATTCCTCGCAGAAAATCATCGGGTATGCCTTTCTGGATCGGCGCGGGGACAATCGAATGGATACGTGTGTTTTTGTCCATCCGGAATATAAAAAT
>JBLNEJ010000113.1:0-4016 GCA_050262535.1 Clostridia bacterium | reverse complement strand
ACGTTTCATAGGGTACTGCATTGTAAGTCGATGCACGGCAGCCACCAACGGAACGGTGACCGTTCAAGCCGACGAAGCCCGCTTTCTTCGCTTCTGCCAGGAAGCGTTTTTCCACCTCTTCATCTTTCAGTGTAAAGGTGATGTTCATCAAGGAGCGGCTAGCTTGCTCGGCATGACCGACATAGAAGCCGTTGCTTTGGTCAATGGCGTCATAGATCAGCTTCGCTTTTTCTTCATTGCGCTTCGCCAGAGCCTCGATTCCGCCCAGCTGCTTCGCCCAGTTGAGCACTTCGCCGAGCAAATAGATGCCGAATGTCGGCGGCGTGTTGTACAGGGAGTTGTTTTTCGCATGAATGCTGTATTTCAGCATCGTCGGGATGTTTTTGTTCGCTTTTTCAAGCAGGTCTTTGCGAATGATGACAACCGTTACGCCGGATGGTCCGAGATTTTTTTGCGCTCCTGCGTAGATCAGCGCAAATTTGCTTACATCAAACGGCTTGGACAAGATGTCGCTGGACATATCAGCAATCAACGGCACATCGCCCGTGTCCGGGAAGTCCTTCCACTGTGTACCAAAGATCGTGTTGTTCGAAGTCAGGTGTACATACGCATCGTTTGCATTGTATTGAAGCTCGTCAAGCGTCGGGATGGAGCGATAGTTACTCTCCTTTGTGCTTGCTACCTGATACACATCCCCGAACAGCTTCGCTTCCTCAAACGCTTTTTCCGACCAGGCACCTGTCATGATGTAGCCCGCTTTTTGCCCTTGTTGCAAAAAGTTCATCGGAACCATGGAGAATTGCGTGCTTCCCCCGCCTTGCACAAACAGCACTTCATAGTTTTCCGGAATCGACAACAGTTCACGCAAGTTGCTGATGGCCTGGTTATGCACTTCTTCATACGCTGCGCTGCGATGGCTCAGCTCCATTACCGACATGCCGGTTCCACGGAAGTCCAGCAGCTCTTGTTGGGCAAGCTCCAATACCGACAACGGAAGAGCCGAAGGTCCAGCATTAAAATTGTAGGCGCGTTTCACTTCTTGGTTCACGTCTCTCACTCCTAGTCTGTTTCTACTTTATTAGAATAAAGCATGATGATAAGTAATACTATCACAAAATCGTGTCCAATGGCTTCGGATGATTTCGACGAATTCCTAACGTTTTCATGCCGTTAACCGAAATTGTACACCAAAAACCGTTCGTTTGCCACAATTTCGCAAATAAAGTTCGTGATAAGCGAATAATCATGTCGTTCTGACGAAATTTTCTCGTGGTTGCGTATCGATTTCCTGTTTACATGTCCACCCGTAACCGGTTAATAAATTTTTTCGCAATGTGCGTGGAATGCTTTCCATCCAATCGCACCCACCCGTAATAGAACGGCTTGAACTGAGGCACCTCCAGCTCCCGTGTCACAATATCCGCTGAATGAACGAACGAATAATCCAGTCCAACTGTCACAGCCAATCCTGATTTGAGGGCATTATGAATCGCCTGCACATTGTTTGTCGTGAACAAGACCTCCAGCTCCCCGTATTGCGAAACAAAGTCTTTCATATAGGAACGGATTTGCTCATCATCATACAGGACAAGCGTTTGCTTTGCCAGTTTCTCCGGGGTTATGCTTTTTTCCAGCGTCAGCGGCGACTCGGCATGAACCCCTACGACCATTTTGCCTTCCCAAATCCGCTCGAAGGACAGGCTTTTATATTTCTCCATCAGCTCTTCTGTGAGCACAAGCAAGCCGATATCGATGTTCCCGTGGGTGAGATCATGCAAAATTTCTCGCGGCCCCCGCTCAAAAATGTGCACCTTTACGTTCGGGAATTCTTTTTTGAAGCTGGCTACCGCATCGATCAACAAATGAATGGGGCCAGGAATGGTGGCGATTTTCAATTCCCCTGTAAGCGAGCTGCTATACGCCTTCGCCTCTTCCTTCAGCTCCTTGACCTTCATCACGATTTCGTTGGCCATTTTCAGGATGACCTGCCCCTCGGAAGTCGGAACGGCCCCAATCCCCCGCGCGCGTGTAAACAGCTCCAGCTGAAGCTCGGCTTCCAGCTGCGAAATCGATTGGCTGATTGCCGAAAGCGAGACATGGCAATTTTCGGCGGCTCTTGTAAGGGACCCGGTTTTGGCTACCTCAACGACATATTCCAGTTGCTCAATGTTCATCCTGCCTCCTCTTAAGCATTTCTTATTTACTAGTAATTATACTTAAATTTATATAAAGAGATACAAGTGGTAGTCTGAAACCAGGTCATCCATGAAGCACCCTTTCAGCTACGAGTGCAGGCAATATCCATGAATCGATACGGAGGAGAATCATATGGCACAAAAACGAGTTGCAGTCATTACCGGCGGGGCAAGCGGGATCGGTAGAGAAACCGCTTTGAAGTTCGCACGTAAAGGGGACCGGATCGTCGTAGCAGACTTTAATGCCACAGGTGGACAAGAGACTGTTTCCCTGATACAGGCGGAAGGCGGAGAGGCGATCTTTGTCCAGACGGACGTTTCGTCCTATGCAGATGTGGAAGCGCTGGTAGAGCAGGCAGTCCAAACGTACGGCAGAATCGACGTCATGTTCAACAACGCTGGCATCGGCCGTGTCACTCCGGTGTTGGATCAAAATCTGCAGGATTACCACACCGTCATCAATGTGAATCAGCACGGGGTCGCCCACGGCATTATCGCAGCGGGGAAAAAAATGAGAGAGCTGGGGATCAAAGGTGTGATTATCAACACGGCCTCTGTTTTCGGGTTCCTCGCCTCCCCCGGCACGTTCGCGTATCATGCCACGAAAGGCGCTGTCATCATGATGACCAAATCAGCTGCACTGGAACTGGCTCAGTATGGCATTCGCGTCGTGGCCGTTGCGCCAGGTGCGGTTGATACCCCGATCATCCAGGGCTACAAGGATAAAGGAATGCTCGATTCGATGAAAGCGAAGGTGATGGGAAACAAGCTAACTCAGCCTGGGCAAATTGCCGATACGGTCTACCTGCTTTCCCTCGAGGAAGCAAGCGCCATCAACGGCAGCGTTGTCATGGCGGATGAAGGGTACGCTTCCTTCAAATAATGGCATAGAAAAAGCCGTTCCACTCATGAGTGGAACGGCTTTTGTACAACGGCAGTGGATCTCCTGTCTTGACGGATGCCCCCTAGCTTGAACAAGAGCATGCCACTGATGATCACGATCACACCAATCAAATGCTTGATGGTAAACGGAACCTGGGTCAGCCCCAACCACCCGAACGAATCAGCCGCCAAAGCGAAGCCAAGCTGTGACGTCAACACGATCGAGATGGCATACGTAGGACCAAGCAGCTTGATTCCCTGTACTAGGCAGATTACGACACCTACCCCAATAGCACCGCTGAACCAATACCAGGTCTTCATCGGATGCAACGCGAACAAATCGCTGCCCTCAACCAGCAGCCCCATCATCAGCGAACTGAGGAAGCCCATCCCCAGGACGAGTGAGGTGGTTGTCCACGATCCAGCTCGTTCATTCACCTTGCTGTTGAATATATTTTGCAAGCCAACCAGTGAGCCTGCGAGAATTCCGAACAGCAGTCCTTGCATCATCCTTCGACTCCCCCTTCTCATTTATTCATAGATGTTTTGTCCTGCCAATGTCCGCAATCCGTCCCTGTCCTTCACCAGAATGAACCCTTTGCTGCGCTCGATCAGTCCTTCCGCACAGAACTGCTGAATAACCCGATTCAAGTGTCGATAGCTCGTTCCGATCAAGTTGGCCGCATCCAGCAGATTGACCTTGGCCCTGTGCCCGTTTTCCGGTGACTCGGCATCTTCAAAGGAAACCGACAGCAAATAGCTGGCCAATCGCACCTCCACCGGATACATCAGATTGAAGCTCATGGCACTCGATTTCTTGCAAAATTTTTCCGTGATGATGTCGAGCAAAAACTCCAGCAAGGCCATATTCTCTTTTCCGTATTTTTTCAGCCATTGATGATGAACGCCAATCATCCATACCGTTGAAACTGCCTCGAC
>JBLNEJ010000112.1:0-2500 GCA_050262535.1 Clostridia bacterium | reverse complement strand
CCGTCCACCAAGACAAAGGTCGTGTCCCGGTTTTCCTTCACATCGATGACTTTGCAAACGAATTCCATGACATCGCCGACCAGTGCGATCCCTGGTTCAAGAATCAGCGCAGGACGTTGATCACTCGTCCCGAACTCTTCTTGCATCACGCTGCAGATCGTCTCTGCATAATTGTCGTACGTCGGAATCTGGGAAAGACCAAATGAATCGGGGATGTTTCCATACATGCCTCCCCCGACATCCAGATAGCGAATCGGACCAGGGAGATACTGTTTGGCTAACGAGCAAAGCTGCTTGGTGATACGCTCGTAGACAGCGAGACTCCGGTTGGTCGAGAAATGGCCGTGGAGACCAACAATACGGATGTTTGCATGCATGAGCAGCGTTTCCAGAGCGCTCTGAAAGTTCCCATTCTCCACACAAAATCCGAATCTGCTGACGTCATAGCCATTTTGCAACGGGCTGACTCCTTGCTCGCGCAGGTCAAAATTAACTCGCAAGCCGATCTGTACCTCTCGCTTCGGATGATCTCGCGCATATTCGGTGACCCATTCGATCTCTGAAAATGAATCGAGGTTCAGGATGCTGCCCTCTTCCAATGCGAGACGGGTATCTTCACCCGTCTTCAGCGGCCCGTTGAAGATGATCTGCTCCGGGCTCACTCCAAGCTTTCTCGCCAGATCGTATTCGAGACGCGACACCACCTCCGCGTAAGCGCCAAGCGAATGGAGGGTTTGGCACAGGTAAGGAACATAATTGGTTTTATACGAGTACCCGATAATGACGGGCTCATAACGACTGCGAAATGCATGTAGCAAGCCAATATAATTCGATACCAACCGTTCAGTGTCCAACAAATAAAAGGAGGACTGCTCTCGTTCATAAAGGTGCTTGAGTTGTTCGTACGTCAGCATGCTCATACACTCCAGACTGTACACATCTTTTCAGGCATTCAATGACCCGGTCCTGCTCCGCTTCGGACAGATTCGAACCGGACGGCAAGCAGATCCCTCGCTGAAACAACGTATCGGATAGGCTTACATCACGATCATGCGGTTCGTACGGATACCCTGAATAGAGAGGCTGCACATGCATCGGCTTCCAGACCGGCCGTGCCTCGATGTTTTCTCTGTCCAACGCCTCGATCAGCTGTACGGGTGAAATGCCGCACTCCCGTTCATCGACGAGCATAGCCGAAAGCCAGCGCGTTGAATGGAAATGAGCAGGCTCCGACATCCACGTAAAGCCTTTGACAGTAGCCAATTCGCGCTGATATCGGGAAAAGACCGTTCTTCTTGCCAGTATTCGCTCTTCAAGGACACGCAGCTGCCCTCTCCCCACAGCAGCAAGCACATTGCTCAAACGATAATTGTAGCCGATCTCGCTATGCTGGTAGTGCCGGGCTGCATCGCGTGCCTGTGTTGCCCAGAAACGCGCTTTCTCAATGGCTGCGCGATCATTCGAAACAAGCATGCCCCCGCCAGAGGTTGTAATGATTTTATTTCCATTGAACGAAAAGGCGGCGAATTTGCCAAAGCTTCCGCTCATCCTCCCCTTGTAACGGGCACCAAGCGACTCAGCGGCGTCCTCCACAACCGGGACTTCATATTCCGTACAAATTTCCAGAATCGGCTCCATGTCGGCGCTTTGTCCATACAGGTTGACAACGATGACCGCTTTGGGCAGACGATTTTCCCTATTTGCGCGTTCGAAGGCTCGTCGCAGCGCGTTAGGGGACATATTCCAGGTGTCAGGCTCGGAATCGATGAATACCGGTGTCGCCCCAAGGTAGAGGATCGGATTGGCGCTCGCAACGAAAGTCAAGTTCGAACAAAAGACGGTGTCGCCTATGCCAACTTCGCACAACCGAAGCGCCAGATGAATCGCTGCGGTACCCGATGAAAGCGCAAGCGCAGCACGACAACCAACATAGTCGGCAACCTCGCGTTCAAATGCGTCGACGTGAGCCCCCAAAGGAGCGATCCAGTTCGAAGCAAATGCCTCCGCCACCAGTTCCTCCTCCATCGTCCCGATATGGGGAGGTGATAAATAGATGCGTTTAGATGGAGCACTCATTTGTCGTGTCCCCTCCAGATCCTGTGAAATCTTGTACGATGATCGCCTCATGGCGGTCCACTTCCTGACGGTCGAACAGCTTGTAGACGGTCAGGAACAGAATCTTCAAATCAAGCCAAAAGGTATGATTCTCCACATACCAGACATCCAGCTCGAATTTTTGTTCCCAGGTGACAGCGTTTCGGCCATTTACTTGCGCCCATCCGGTAATTCCGGGCTTGACCTCATGGCGGCGAGCCTGCCGTTTGTTGTACAAAGGCAAGTACTCCATGAGCAGCGGACGCGGTCCGACCAGGCTGATCTCTCCACGGATCACGTTCAGCAGTTGTGGAAGTTCATCAAGGCTATATTTTCGCAAAAATAAACCAAATGGCGTCAGACGTGCTTCGTCAGGCAGCAGTTGACCCGTTTCATCCGTCTCATT
>JBLNEJ010000111.1:0-10212 GCA_050262535.1 Clostridia bacterium | reverse complement strand
GAGGTGTGGGATCACCGCAACCGAACCGGCCTGCTCGGATTGTGGGTTAACGAACAATCAAACCACGACCAGCGTAGTCACGGGAGTAACCGATACCTCAAGCAGCGATATTACAATCAACAATACGCAAACGCCGATGAGTGGAATCACCGCAACTGAAACGGCCAGCTCGGATAGTGGGTTAACGAACAATATCACAACTTCTAGTGGTGCGACTTCAAATGATACGGCAACCAGTGGAGCAACCAGCAATCCGACAACAACCAGCGGTTCTTCTGCAAACAATACATCGAATCCAAGCAGTAGTGCTACCAATACGCCAACCGCTACTAGTACAGGTGGAACAAATACTACTTCCTCCACAAGCAGTGCAAACAATACTTCAAGTAGCGGAGCAACGAGTAATCCATCCGCAACCAGTGGTGCTACAAGCAATCCCTCTACAACCAGCAGTGCGACCAACACGCCAACCGCTACTAGTACAGGTGGAACAAATACCACTTCGAACACCAGTCATGCAGATAATGCTTCAACGAATACGAATGATAGCACTGCAAGTAATGCAAACAGCAATACAACCAAAAATGAATCGTTAAACGATAGCGATGCGAATAATCAAAATAACAGCACTTCAACAAATACCTTTGATAACGATAGCAACGCTTGTAATACTTCTGAAGCAAAAGGCATCGCGAGCTCGGCAAATAACTCGGCAAACACTACCTCTACAAACAATGATAACCGATTCAAAGTAGGTAACAGCACGTTGATTAATATTAATGACAGTAACATTGTGCTTCTCTTAGTTGCTCTGCTCAGTGGTTATTTGCCTTTGCTGAAGAATGCCTGCGATCCTGCGGTAGATAAAAATATTCAAAATTCCATGAAACGATTGGAAGATACGTTAGAAATGATACTTTTGGAAGAAAACCTGAAGAAGAAAATGCTGTTAAAGATATTAACTTCAACTGATGAGGAGCCCTAAAATTGGAGGGATATAGGGATGGTAGGAGAAAATAACTCTGTTACAAAATGCTCTTTGACTAAAAAGGCTGGAGAACAATTTGTCGATATCAAGATCACAAATGAAAGCCAGGAGAATCCGATAACATTAAAAATGAAAGCAACTGATCAGGATTCAGAGGCATTATTGAACATTTACATCGATGGAAATCAAAGTGAAAATGTAACAATCGAGCCGAGTAGTTCAAAAGTCATTCAGGTAGACCTCTCCAATGTAAAAAATTTGTATGAACTCGAATTAAGTAATGACTCAAGTGGAGGCGGAATGTCAATCAAGCAGAGCAGTTCAAGCAATAAGCAAGGGAAAAAGCATTTAGTGGAAGTTGTTCTAAGATAACTTTGGAATGTGCATCTCTAGTATTTCGAAGTAGGGGTACCACCAGCAAAACGCAGATTTACAACGTTAAGGAATTCTGAATACAAAAATAGCCGGTTTTCACCACGTTAAGGGTTGAACCGGCTTTATGCTAGGGTCTGTCAAGAATTTTGTGTAAACTCAATCAACCGATATTTGAAAAGGTTTCATCCCATATTCGGAACATCTTTCACGGAGCGAATGGGGTCAAGGGCGTAAGGCAAAGCGAACCCTTGACCTCAATGGTGGAGTGAAAGATAATCCCTTCGGGGATGCATCCTTTTTTAACGGATGTACGGCTTTACTCGATCCTCCCCTTGAAATGTGCAATATTAATTCCCATTCAAATGATAGATTAGTTGCACAACGCCAGAGGAGAATGTTCTTGTATTAACCATTTTTAAGTTTAACCTCTGTTTTATATCAATAAACATCGGTTTTCCTTCTCCCAAAATAACAGGGTGAACAGATAATCTAAATTCATCAACAAGCCCTAAATTGATAAAAGTTGTAATAAGACTTGCTCCACCATATAGCCAGATGTCTTTACCAGGCTTATTTTTTAATTTATTTACTTCTACAAGAATATTATCATTTATGAATATGGCTTTATTATCAGTCCCTTTTTGCATCCTGGAAAACACATATTTTTCTTTACTATGAACTAATCCCCAAATTTCTTTTTCAGTATTAGTTTGTTCATTTTCTGGAGTAAATTGTCCCCATAAATCATAGCTTTTTCTTCCATATAAAATAGTATCAATTTGATGTAAGAAATTAATAAACCCCATCTCAGAGTCCATAATGCACCAATCAACTTCCCCATTTTTCCCTTCAATAAAACCATCTAACGTAACAGCTAGATCTAAAATTATTCTTCGTTTCATGCTTTGTTCCCCCTTTTTTTGATCTTCCACCCCATTGTAGACCTTAAACATGTCACCTTGTGTCATATTAAGAACCATTTTCAACTATGCTGCCACGTTAGTTGAGAAAAGGCAGCCGATGATTAAGCTCAGCTGCCTTCGTGTCAATATTTTGCTTTCATTACCAGTTGTACTCAAGGAACAAAGCGATGGACAAGATAGAAAAAATGGAAAGTCGTGCGGTAAAACTTTTCGTTTTCTTCAGATCCATAATGGTCTACACGATCATAAATTTTATAAAAAAGGAAATGATGATTACTACCAGATAACGGTATACGTAGGGATAATCATATGTGTGGTGATGAAAACGAATATGCTACTAAATCCCATTTACCCATTTGAACCAATAAGCACATCTACCCCGCCTGCAGGTGATAATTGGGTCACGCAGATAAAGTGGGACGGCGTTAGAATATTGTTTTATTACGATGGCCATGAAATCAGGTTGTTCAATCGTAAAATGAACGAACGGACTAACCAATACCCAGAGTTTCAAGAAATGCACTCATTCTGCCGCGCGGACTCTGTAATTCTGGATGGTGAGATCATAGCTTTTGATCAAAGTAAACCTTCATTCCATGAAGTCATGAGAAGAGATAGCTTAAAGCAAATTCAGAAAATCAAACAATCTATCAGCTTAGTCCCCGTTACATTTATGATTTTTGACATCTTGTTTTATAACGGTGACTGGGTCACTGATCGACCTTTAGCTTATAGGCAGGAATTACTTAAATCAGTAATTACTCCTCGGAATAACGTTCAAATTGTACAAAATTTTCACGATGGAGCCACCTTATTCAACGTAATGAAACAACATAGCATGGAAGGAGTGATTTATAAGGACCTTAGCAGTACTTATATCATTAACGGAAAAGACGGCCGCTGGAAGAAACACAAGGTAATGAATGATTTGATCGCAGTCGTTGGCGGAGTAACCTTTAAGCATAAAATTGTTAACTCCCTGCTACTGGGGGTATATACAAAAGAACAAGACTTGGTTTACATCGGCCACGCAGGTACCGGTAAATTATCTAAGAGAGATTGGGCATTAATAACTGAAGTCGTAAAGGAAATGCAAGTAGCCAAAATGCCTTTCATTAATCAACCAGAAAGGTTTAAAAATGCTATCTGGGTCGAGCCTAAGCTTACAGTCAAAGTCGAATACCTCGAATTAACCCTTGGAGGAAGTATGCGCCACCCAAGTATACAAGCTATTGTTAATTTGGATAAGAGCGAATGTACGGTTGAGCAGTTAAAGGGAAGTTAGTCGTCCAACGCCCAACGCTGGAATGCACATTTGATCAAGAGGATGATCTGTCGATCTGAACCTCCCCCATATTCCGCTTACTCTTGTCAGCCTGCCGGCACTTTCTCCCGTGTCTTGCGAGGCTTTTTCGGCTTGGCTGGCGTCGCCGCCTTTTTCGTCTGGTCGATACTTGCCTGCAGCGCTTCCATCAGATTGATGATGTTTGTTTGCGGCGCTGCCTTTGCCAGCTTGAAGTCCTCCTTCAGCACCTTGCTGTGGATCAGCTCCATCAGGGCGGAGCGGTAATCGTCCTTGAATTTTTCCGGCTCAAACGGGGTCGTCAGCTGCTCGATCAGCTGCACCGCAATGTCGAGCTCCTTTTTGTTCAGCTCTACATTTTCTGGCAAATCGGGAACGAGCTGGGCGTTGCGCACCTCGTCCGGCCAGAAGATCGTCTCCAGCACCAGTCCGCGCTGGTACACTCGGACGACGGCAAGATGCTCCTTGGAGCGCAGATTGAATTTGGCGACGCCGATTTTGCCTGTATCCTGCATGGCCTGTTTCAGAAGCGCATAGGCTTTCTGTCCGTTTTCACTCGGACCGATATAGTAAGAGCGGTTGAAATAAATCGGGTCAATCTCTTCAAGCTTGACGAAATCAATGATTTCGATGGTTTTGTTCTGTTCGCCGCCCAGCATGTCCAGCTCCGCTTTTTCCAGGATGACAAATTTGCCCGGCTCATGCTCGTATCCTTTGACAATCTCTTCCGCTTTTATTTCCTGCTCGCAGACCGGACAAAACTTCTGGTACTGGATCGGACTATGGCATTTCTCGTGAAGGTAACGCAGCTTCACGTCCTTCTCTTCCGTTGCTGCAAACAGCTTGATCGGGATATGGACCAGTCCGAAGCTGATCGATCCCTTCCACATCGTGTGCATGGCATGGTCTCCTTTTTAATTGGCCTTTGCGTTTAGTGTTTGACACTGCTGCAAACGAATGAGTGCCAGTTTCTGACACGGGCAAACTATTATCGAAGCAATAAGGAAGGGAATGAGGAAGGATGGCTGGGAAGCCGGTCGTATGCCTGGACTTTGACGGTGTGCTTGCCCATTATGACGGCTGGAAGGGGGAGCTTCATTTGGGGAAACCGCTCGATGGCTCGCTTGATTTTATTCGAACGCACTCTCGCCGCTACCGCTTTGTCATCCATACGGTTCGTGAGCCGCGGCTTGTGGAGCAGTGGCTGTCACATCATGGCTTTCCTGCGCTTCCGGTCATGCGGGAAAAGCCGAAAGCGATCGCTTATGTCGATGATCGTTCCATTCGTTTTGACGGCGATTGGACCGCTCTCACGGAAGCTCTCAAAGAGCCCCCATGGTGGAAGAAATAAATTACTATTGAAATATATTTTAATTTAGTTATACTTTTCTTCGGAAAACAATTTCATATGCTTGATCCTCATCACACACGATGAGGTAGAGGTCGCGGCTTTTATGAGTATGTTGCAGGAGATTCAGAGGAAATCGTTGATTGCAGCAAAAAGGAAACGCCGCCGAAGTCTGTTTGTCTCTTCTGGACAAGCGGGCTGGGGCTGTTCCCGAAAGGGGCAGAACTGTCACGTTGGCTTCTTACCTGAGGCAAACGTGTTGTGCTATCGAACGTGCAGGTACGGTGGGGATATAACAATACCGTTCTATCTCATGATGACGGTATTTTTACTTTTTTCCGGCCTTCCGCTCGCACGAACCAACAACCAGAAAGGTCGTGAAGGACACACAATGGCATCACCAAAAGCTCCAACTCACTCTGCAACCGCATTGCCTGAGCTCAAACGCGGACTGCAAGCACGTCACCTGACGATGATCTCCATCGGGGGTTCGATCGGGACCGGGCTGTTCCTCGCGAGCGGCGCATCCATACACGACGCCGGACCGGGTGGCGCACTAGTCGCCTATTTGGCCATCAGCATCATGGTTTACTTTTTGATGACCAGTCTTGGCGAAATGGCGACATTCATGCCAGTCGCCGGCTCCTTTTCCACCTATGCCACCAAATTCGTCGATCCTGCCCTCGGGTTTGCACTCGGCTGGAACTACTGGTACAACTGGGCGATCACGATTGCGGTCGAGCTGGCGGCAGGGGCGTTAATCATGAAATTCTGGTTTCCCGACATTCCATCGATCGTCTGGAGCGCCCTGTTCCTTGTCCTCATGTTTGGCGTCAATTACCTCTCTGTCAAAGCGTTCGGAGAGTTTGAGTACTGGTTTGCACTGATTAAGGTGGCCACGATTATCATTTTTATCGTCTTGGGCCTATTGATTATTTTTGGCATCATGGGTGGGGAAGCTGTCGGTTTCTCGAACTTCACCATGGGCGATGCACCTTTTAACGGCGGCTTCATGGCCATTCTCGGCATCTTTATGATCGCGGGCTTCTCCTTCCAGGGCACAGAGCTTGTCGGGATCACGGCAGGTGAAAGTGAAAATCCGCGCAAAAATGTACCGAAAGCGATCCGACAAATTTTCTGGCGCATCCTGCTGTTTTACATTTTGGCGATTCTCGTCATCGGCTTGCTGATTCCGTACAACAATGAGAATCTGGTAAGCAGCAGTATTGAAAACGTTGCGGTCAGTCCGTTTACGCTCGTCTTTGAAAAGGCTGGTCTTGCTTTTGCCGCATCTGTCATGAACGCGGTCATTCTCACTTCCGTTTTGTCAGCAGGCAACTCGGGGATGTACGCCTCGGCCCGGATGCTGTTTGAACTGGCGAAAGACGGAAAGGCCCCGAAATGGTTTACCAAGCTGAACCGTCACGGCGTGCCGATCAACGCGCTGCTTTTAACCACGGTAATCGGGATGTTCGCTTTCCTTACCTCTCTGTTTGGAGAGGGGACCGTCTACATCTGGCTCCTGAATGCGTCCGGGATGTCCGGCTTCATCGCCTGGCTCGGGATCGCCGTCAGCCACTACCGCTTCCGCAAGGCGTACCGCGTGCAAGGGTTTGATTTGGCAGACCTTCCGTATCGGGCAAAATGGTTCCCGTTTGGTCCGATCTTTGCATTTATCGTTTGCTGTATCGTCATTATCGGGCAAAACTATTCGGCATTCACCGGCAGCACGATCGACTGGAACGGCATTCTCGTCTCTTATATTGGCTTGCCGCTGTTCCTGCTCACCTGGATCATCTACAAATCGGTGAAAAAGACAAAAGTGGTGCCGCTTGAACAGTGTGATTTCAGTCAGTAACACAATCGGAGAGGAACGCCAGCTTATCTATGGCTTCCTCTCTTTTTTATCCCAACCGGGTCATCTCATCGATAACGAACAAAACGGCTTCAATGGATGCGGCTTGTGCTGCAGGATCGCAAACAGATGCGGCAGCTCTTCATATGGCAGCGGCTTGCTCAAAAGGGAGCCCTGCAAATAATCGCAGCCCCATGTACGCAGGTAGTGCAGCTGTTCGTACGTCTCCACGCCTTCTGCCGCAACGGAAACCCCCAGCTTGTGGCTGACGGTGATCATCGATTCCATAATAATCTTGCATGTTCGGTCGGAGGCGATATCCTGAATAAAGCCCCGTGCGACTTTTACCGTTGCCAATGGCAAGCGCTTCAGGTTGCGAATCGCGGAATCATCGTTTCCAAAACCGTCTAATGTGAGCTTGATCCCCCGCTCCCCAAGCTGCTGCAGCTGTGCAAGCATGCTGTCTGATGTGACGTTTAGCCTGCTTTGTGCGATCTCCAGCTCCAGACAGGAGGGCGCCAAACCTGTTTCCTGCAAGATCATCTTTACCTTTTCCAAAAAATCAGGAGACATGACCAGCCGGGCCGATACATTCACTGAAATCACCGAGTCATGAAAATGCAGTCTCTGTATCTCCTTGTTTTTACGGCACGCCTCCCAGAGAACCCATTCCCCAATCTCTTCTGACAATCCTTTTTCCTCTGCAATGGCAAGGAATTCACACGGCTTGACCAGCCCCAATTCGGGATGATTCCAGCGAACAAGCGCTTCGAATCCGCGAATATTGCCGGTGCGGATTTCAAACTGGGGATGAAAATAGACAACCAGTTCTTCCTTTTTCAATGCATTGGCCAAACCGTCCTCGATTTTACACCGGCGCTCGACCGCTTCGTTCATCTCTTTGCGATACACCAACGGCTCCTCGAGTCCTTTTGCTTTCGAATGCTGAAGTGCAATATGGGCAAACTCCAGCAATTGTTCTCCATCTCCCCCATTTTCCGGATACAACCCGATTCCTGTACGGATGGTAATCTTTACCTGTATTCCTCCTAGTGCAAGTCCTTTTAACAGCTTTTCCTTCAACAGCTCCAGACTAGCCATCAGCGCTTGCACTTGATCATAGTCTTTGACAACAAATGCGAATTGGTTTTTTCCCACATTTCCAATCACGCCTGTATTCGTTCCCATCCGCTGAAGCATGGACCCGATTTTGCGCAACCGTTCATTCCGATAAAAATTCGCGTTTGACTCGTTCGGATTTTTTACACAAGCGAACTCCATCATAACGATGGCCATAGGGGACGAATGATTCCGTCGTATTACCCGATTCAGCTGTTTGATAAACAGTTTTCGATTCGGCAATTTAGTGATCGGATCACACTGTCCCAGCGCTCGATACCCGATGATTAGAATCACAACCAGTAATAACATACTCTCCCACATCTTTGCTTCCTCCTGTTACCTCTTCTCTCTGGTCACCATTATGAGAGAGAGGATTTAGAAAAGTTCCCGCAAAGTTGTAAGGAAACTATGAAGTTCCCTAACATTTTCACGAATACTGCCTCCATAGGCGCTGCGGGACGGACAAGAAGAAATCAAGGCCGCACTACGCTCCATCGATCACGAAACACAGCTTCGTCACCTAAAACAAGCATAGAAGCAAAAAGCTGCACCCGTTGCATGAGCGGGAGCAGCTTTTTTTGCTTTCCTCATCGGTTTAGTTCTGTCGTAAGATAAAAGCCTTTGTTCGTCACGGTTTTGATCGAGATTCGCCCGGCCGAAGCTTCCCACAGCTTCTTGCGCAAATTGCAAATATGGACGTCAATTGCTTTGCTATTGTGCTGAATGCGGTTCTCCCAAATTTCTTGAATAATCTCTTCCCTGCCGACAATTCGTTGCTTGCTGGCCACAAGCAATTCTAGCAGTCTGCATTCGATTTTGGTCAAATGGAGCAAGTCACCATTCCACTCCAAGGAGCGCGCTTCCCGATCAAGAAGCACGAAATGATTGGCGGGATGAGAGGCGGAGGCTTGCTCACGCCGTTTTAAAATGACCCGGATCCGTGTCGCCAGCTCTCGATCGGAGCAAGGCTTCACCTGATAATCATCCGCACCATAAGCAAGCGCATTGACCAAATCCTGCTCATCCTTCACCGGAGTCAAGACCAGGATAGAAGCGCGCGGATAGGCTCCCCGGTACTCCAGTACGGTGGGGGTTGTCGTTGCTTCAAGACTGTCAATGACGATAAACATGATCTCCTGGTATTTTGCGGATGCGGATGGCCTCTCTTTGATCAACTGAAGGGAGTGCCCTTTGAAGTGCTCACGTAGACGCTTGTAGGTATCTGCTTGACCGGCAACATAGATTCCCCTTTTCATCGATTCCCTCCGTATTACATGGATCAATGGTAAAGTTTATCGTTGGAAGGTTAAGGGTGTTTTAAGCCAATGTATGAAATTTACATAGATTTTTATGGAATATGAATAAAGGGTAAGGCGAACTTCTCACGAATATTTACAGCTTTCTTGCGTGAAAAGATCGGTCTTTCTTCCCATTTCCCCCCTAAAGCGCGCTTGCAAGGCAGGCGCTTGTTACAAAAAACACAAGCAGATGCGCGAACAGCTCCGCCCCTCCCTTTCCCCTTCCATTTTTCATAGGCTTTTTTCCTCATTTGTTTTCCCGGTCAAAGTTCCTATATTTCTCATCTGATACGAACAGTGTCCGGAAGGAAATCGCCCGGCCCATGCCCCCTATGGAAATCAATGGTATACTATATATTGGAATAAAAGAAAATGGCAGGTGATTTCCATTTGAACAAATTGAAAATGTTGGCAATGTTCCTATGCGTTTTACTGTTTGCACAAAACATTGCGGTTGTCCAGGCAACAGAGCCAACGACCTTAAGTGATCCTCAAGCAACGCTTTCGTCTCTTGCGATTAACGAACAATTGGGGGACGGTTCCAGTTCCGTTGAATTAACCGTTACAGGAACATATTCGGACAATTCTACACAGCCTTTGTCCGGCCCCGATCTTGTCTGGCGCTCAAGTGATCCCAATGTAGCAACGGTCAACACTGACGGAAACGTAACGTTTACTGGCAAAAACGGAGCCGTCACCATCACGGTGTCATATCAAAATACGGACAAAACCGCTTCCGTCCAAACGACCGTTTCAACCGGGATGTCGCTCAGCTCCTTTACGGTGAGTCCGGCTACACTGGACGGTACATCGACGGTGAAGCTTACGGCTACCGGTCAATATTCCTTGGCTGGCTCGCCTGCTCCGGTTCCTACAGCTTTGGACCCGCTTGGCATCGTATGGAAATCGAGCAACGATGCGATTGCTACCGTCGATTCGAAAGGAGTTGTGACACTCAAAGGAATTGGCGGCACGGTTAGCATCGACGCAACCTATCAAC
>JBLNEJ010000110.1:0-5033 GCA_050262535.1 Clostridia bacterium | reverse complement strand
CAAGCGGTTTACGTACCAGCGGACGATATCACCGACCCAGCGCCAGCGACGACTTTCGCGCATTTGGATGCATCAGTAGAGTTATCACGTTCGATTGCCGAGTTAGGGATTTATCCTGCGGTGGATCCACTTAGTTCAACTTCAAAAATCTTACAAGCAAGCGTTGTAGGACAAGAACATTATTCCGTTGCTCGTGAAGTACAAAAAATTCTTCAACGCTACAAAGAATTGCAAGATATCATCGCAATCCTTGGTATGGACGAATTGTCTGATGAAGATAAACAGACAGTAGCGCGCGCTCGTCGCATTCAGCGCTTCTTGTCCCAGTCGTTCCACGTTGCTGAACAGTTCACTGGTAACCCAGGTCAATATGTTCCACTTAAGGAAACTGTCCGCAGCTTCAAAGAAATTCTCGATGGCAAGCATGATACTTTGCCTGAAGCAGCGTTCCTGTATGTTGGCACAATTGAAGAAGCTGTAGAAAAAGCGAAGAAAATGGCGTAAGACAACCCTTGAAGGGGGAGACTGTAAGTGAGCAAACTGACAATTGAAGTCGTTACTCCTGAACAGGTTGTCTTTAGCGGTGAAGCAACAATGGTAATCGCCCGCGGCGTTGAAGGGGATGTCGGTATCATGCCGAACCACATGCCGCTCGTTACCCCGCTGAAAATTGCGCCTGTTCGGATTAAAACGGTAGGCGACAAAGAGATTGCGATTGCTGTTAGCGGCGGGTTTATGGAAGTTCGCGGCGTGAAGGTTACGATTCTGGCCGAAACTGCCGAGCTCCCAGAAGCGATTGATGTTGAGCGTGCCAAAGCGGCGAAATCCCGTGCGGAACAACGCTTGATCGACAAACATCCTGACCTTGACCTTCGTCGTGCTGAACGAGCATTGGCGCGTGCGATTGCACGTCTCGACGTCACCAAAAATATCTAAACGGAAATCCCCGCAGCTGTGCAAGTCGCGGGGATTTTCTCGCATACAGGATTGAAGGGACAATCTGACGATGGCTGAATAGAAACAGCACAGGTCGTTTTTATTTGGAAAGTAACGCTTGTTTATGTATATAATAAGGCAGAAGGGGAGTGAACTGATGCAAACGATTCGACAAATGCGGAAAAACAATGAAGAAACCGTGATCCCAGGCGGCTACCGTGGCAATGGCTGGTCAAGCGTATTGCCCCATGAAATGAATGTGCTCTTCCATGCACTTTGCTATGTGGTGGCAAAATATGAAACTAAGGCCGATATGATGAATGGTCTTGGGGAAATCAATGCGTTGCGTGGAACGTTCGGCACGTTGGAGAAGGACAAGTTCAAGTCGGAAGAGTCGTATCATAATTACATAAACCTACTGGAAGCCCACAAGGAATTCCTCAAGCGTTCGAACTATGATTATCCCCAAAATCTTGAGGAGGCAATCGGCTTGTTTATCAAGTGGGGCCTTGTTTTGGATCAAGGTGGTGTATGGGATATTCCGGTTCAACCGTTTCCAGATGCGCAAGAGCTGTTCCAAGTCAATGAACGGGAAAAATTTGCTCTGGACACGCTTAAACTGGAAACAGTCGTTCATCCGATTTTCAGCAAGCTGATCATGCATTTGCACGAGCAGGAAGAAAACACGTTTGATCTGTCCAAGGAGGATTTGAAAGAACTTCTCTCCATTGACGATTCATTGCTCTTGCATGTTTTGATCAAGCTGATTCCGTATTTGAAGGAACCAATCGAGAACCTTCAAGATTTGCCGGATTCTGAGAAAATGCATTTTACCGTTGAATGGGAAAGGGTATACGAGGACTTCCTCGGAGGCTCTTATCAGCAAACCGTTCAATAACAGGCGACTGGGCGATTACACACAGCTTAGAGAGACGTTCTCTAGGCTGTTTATCTTGTCATTCATTAGACACATTTTTACCAATTTGCTATAATGGTGGAGGTATTTTTCCAGTGTCGGATTGTGTCATTGTCCGGCCGAACCATTCATAACTTCAGCTTAATGGGGGTAATTGTGATGAGTGCAATCTACACGAACAACTACGTGATTGTAGCCATCTTCATCCTGCTCGGTGTTCTGCTGCCGGTTGCGACCGTCAGCTTCATCGGGCCGTTACTTCGTCCCAATAACCCGACAAAGGAAAAGCAAACCACCTATGAAAGTGGGAATATTCCGGTCGGCGATAGCTGGGTGCGTTTTAATGTCAAGTACTACATTTTTGCCTTGCTATTCGTCATTTTTGATGTAGAAACCTTATTCCTTTACCCATGGGCCGTCGCCTATAAGGAGCTCGGTCTTTTTGCGCTGATCGAGATGGGCATTTTCATCGTTCTGCTTGTGATTGGTCTTGTCTATGCTTGGAGAAAGAAGGTGCTGGAATGGAACTAGATCTAAGCAAAATCGCGCCTGAATTACAGGAAGAATTAAATCGCAATGTGATGTTTACGACGCTGGAAACGGTCAAGGGCTGGGTGCGAAGCAACTCGCTGTGGCCACTTACGTTCGGTCTTGCCTGTTGCGGGATTGAAATGATGGCCACTGGCGGTTCGCGTTATGACCTGGACCGTTTTGGCGTCATTTTCCGTGCTTCTCCACGCCAATCGGATGTCATGATCGTTGCAGGAACGGTTACGAAAAAGATGGCACCGCTTCTTCGCCGCCTGTATGACCAAATGGCAGAACCCAAATGGGTCATTGCCATGGGTTCCTGTGCAACTGCTGGTGGTCCTTACATCCGTTCGTACAGTGTCGTGAAAGGCGTCGACCAAATCGTTCCGGTAGATGTGTATATACCTGGCTGTCCGCCAAATCCGGCAGCGCTGATCTACGGAATCAACAAGCTCCAGGAAAAAATCCGCTATGAAGCGAAGACTGGAAAGCGGGTGACCAGTCAGTGAGTGATGAGAAACGAAAGCCTACCCCTGAGGAGAAGGCAGCAGCGGCCGCAGCAGCCAAAGCCAAGGCGGAGGAAATGCGTCGTTTAAGAGAAGAGCAGAATCAATCAGCGGGTGTTTCGGAGTCAGCCGCCCCTTCCGCTGAGCAAAAGCTTGAGGAAGAGGAACAACAGCCAAAGGCAGAAGAGCCTGCAGTTGAAGTGAAAGCAGAGCCTGCTCCGGAAGCAGACGATCTGGCGACGATCAAGGCAAAAGCAGCCGCAGCAGCGAAAGCAAAAGCAGCAGCGGCCGCGAAGGCGAAGGCTGCCCAAGAGGCGGCAAAAGCTGATCTCGCAACGCCTGACTCAGAAAGCGCTGTCATGGAAACGGAATCCAGCGATTCTGTTCCACCGGAAGCAAACGGAGCGGATGCTGTCGCCCTTGCGAAAGCGAAGGCAGCTGCAGCAGCCAAAGCAAAGGCAGCAGCAGCAGCGAAAGTTAAACTGGCAGCTGAAGCAGTCGGGGGAGCTCCAGCAGAAGCATCTGTACCTGCGGGGGGAGCCGATGCAGATGCCAAAGCAAAAGCAGCAGCTGCAGCGAAGGCAAAAGCGGCAGCCGCTGCAGCAGCGAAAGCCAAGCTCGCACGTGAAGCCGCTGGCGAATCCGTAGCAGAAGGTGACGGAGCCGATGCAGATGCCAAGGCAAAAGCAGCGGCAGCAGCAAAGGCGAAAGCAGCAGCAGCTGCAGCAGCCAAAGCAAAGTTGGCACGAGAGGCTAGCGGAGAATCCGCAGCAGAAGGTGACGGAGCTGACGATGCCAAGGCAAAAGCGGCTGCTGCAGCGAAAGCAAAAGCAGCGGCAGCGGCAGCAGCGAAAGCCAAGGCTGCAGGTGGAGCGTCCGATGGTGCAGCAGAAGCTGTCCCAAAAGCTCCTTCCAAAAACCAACCATACCTCGACAAGTACGTAAAAGCGATCACCGAGAAATTCGGCGCCGAAGTATTGGAAGCTTCCTACATTAATGAACTGAGTAAGGAAGTTCCGACGCTTGTTGTAAAAAATGAGCACTGGCATGAGGTCGCACAGTTTCTGAAAACGGACGAGCAGCTTCTTTTTGATTATTTGTCCACTTTGCATAGCGTTGACTATGATGACCGGATGGAAGTGTACTACCATTTCTACTCCTATAAGAATCGGCAAAGCGTTGCCGTCAAAGTAAAAACGAATCGTGAGCAACCGACTGTTCAGTCTGTCATGGATATATGGAAGGGCGCCGACTGGCATGAGCGGGAAACGTATGACCTCATGGGTGTTAACTTTCCGGGCCATTCCAACCTGATCCGGATCATGCTGCCTGATGAGTGGGTTGGCCATCCGCTCCGCAAAGATTACGTACAGTACGATGAGGAGGTGTAGGGCATGACATTGCAAATTACGACCACCAATTCATTCACCTCTCCCGATACAGGCATTCGTACCGAAGAAATGCTGCTTAACATTGGCCCACAGCATCCGAGTACGCATGGTGTTTTTCGACTTGTTGTAAAAATCGATGGGGAAACGATTACGGAAGCGGTCCCAGTCATGGGGTATCTGCATCGCGGGACGGAAAAGCTTGCAGAAAGCCTGAACTATACGCAAATCATTCCGTATACCGACCGTCTTGACTATGTCTCGGCCATGACGAACAACTACGTCCTTGTCCACGCTGTCGAAACGATGATGGGCTTGGAAATTCCGGAACGGGCTGAATTCATTCGCGTGATTGCGATGGAATTGAACCGTATTTCCAGCCACATGCTTTGGTGGGGAACGTATCTGTTGGATATTGGCGCGATTGGACCGTTTCTCTACGCGTTCCGCGATCGGGAGACGATTCTGGACTTTTTCAACGAGCTGTGCGGTGCACGGATGACGTTCAACTACATGCGCGTGGGCGGGGTAAAATGGGATGTACCGTCGGGTTGGATCGACAAGGTAAAAGAATTTGTGCAATACATGAAAAAAGAATTACAGAATTACCATGCCCTTGTAACAGGCAATGAGATTTTCATCAATCGTCTGAGCGGGATCGGCGTGTATGATGCAAAGACGGCGTTGGATTACTCGCTTTCCGGTGTCATGCTGCGAAGTGCCGGAGTGAAATGGGATCTGCGCAAGGATGAACCC
>JBLNEJ010000109.1:0-7304 GCA_050262535.1 Clostridia bacterium | reverse complement strand
ACATGAGCTACCGGCTTGAAGACACGAAGCGAATCAAGACCCAAATGATTACGGCGGTTACCCATGACCTGCGGACTCCCCTCACCTCGATCTGCGGATATGTCGAGCGGCTTTTGGACGGTAAGGTGAGAACGGAAGAACGAAAGGCAGAATATTACCGCATCATCTATAAAAAGGCAAAAGATATCGAGAACATCATTTCCGATTTTACTGAATTCGTCAAACATGAAAACACGCTTGTGTTTACCCGGGAACGAATCCTGCTGAAGCCATTTATCCAATCATTGGTCGATGAGTATCAGGAGGAATTCCACTTCAGCGGTTCTCATTTGAAGCTGCGCTATGATTTAAAGGATGATGCCAAGCTTTGCATCAATGAGCAGCTGATGAGGCGTGTGTTTGTCAATCTTTTCAGCAATGCCTTGAAGCATAACGATCAGCCGATTGAAGTAACGGTCAGATGCTATGCGGACCGGGAACACATTGCCATTACGATCGAGGATACGGGAAAAGCCGTTCCGGCCGATGAACTGCCACGCATCTTTGAACGATTCTATTGTGTCGACAAATCTCGTTCACGCGAGCGAGGCGGCAGTGGGCTTGGTCTGACGATTTGCGAACGCATCATCGATCTTCATCAAGGAACAATCGTCGCCTATCTCGTGCCGGAGGGCGGACTTGGTTTCAAGATCAAGCTTCTTCGGGATTCAACCAAATAACGTGAAAACGAAAGGGTCCTGCAGGGGACCCTTTCGCATCCAGATATGCAATTTTCTTCCCTTTTCCCGCTTCCAGTTGTTCCGTTAGCGAGACAGTTGCTGCTCAGCGAAGCTCACCAGACGCTTTGTAATTTCTCCCCCAACGGAACCGTTTTGACGGGAGGTTGTGTCTGCGCCGAGGCTCACGCCGAACTCAGCAGCAATTTCGTACTTCAGTTGATCCAAAGCTTGGTTTGCTTGAGGAACTAACAGATTGTTGCTACCACCATTGTTGTTAGCCATTTTGTTATGCCTCCTTAAGCGTTTTCTCCCGGGCCGGGCTTGAACCGACCAGCTTTTGCTTCTCTCCACCGAGACCGAGAGACGATTGTAAGTGATGGGATGGTGTTAGTAGAATGCCTCTTTGAACGTGATCCATTCACCACTTGCGGTTGTAAAATCTGTCAGTTGCCCTTCTGTGTTATAATGGGGTACAAGCTTTTGCCAAGGAGAGTGAACGTCACCCATGACACAACGTATTTTGATGATAGATGGAATGAGCTTTTTGTTCCGTGCTTATTATGCTTCCTCCTGGGGCGGAAGTATTCGTCAGACCTCATCCGGTTTGTACACGAACGCCGTGTATGGCTTTACCAAAATGATGCTGGACTACGTCGATCTCGTTTCTCCCACTCATGTGATTGCTGCATGGGATGTCGCATCACGGGAAACGTTGCTTCGCAGCCAATGGTATGATGGCTACAAATCGAACCGGGTAGAGCCTCCCCTCGAGCTGATCCCCCAGTTTGATCTGGTGAAGGAGCTGACCGAAGCATTTGGGGTACCGAACGTCGGCTGTCCCGGCTATGAGGGCGATGACATTTTGGGGACACTCAGCCAGCGTTTTTCTACGGCAGGACATGAAGTGGTCATCGCCTCCGGTGATTACGACAGCTTGCAGCTCGTATCGGAGCAGGTCCATGTCAAAATCCTGAAGAACGGCGGCAAGCATGAACACTACACACCCGCAAGCATGCTTGAGCTGCGAGGCTATCATCCCCATCAGGTGGTTGATATCAAGGCGCTTCAGGGGGATACGTCCGACTGCATCCCGGGCTGTCCGGGTGTAGGCGAAAAAACGGCCCTCAAACTGATCGCGGAGCACGGAAGTCTTGACCAGCTTTATGAAAATCTGCATCTGCTCACCCCCAAAATGCGCAGCAAGCTGGAAGAAAACCGCGAGCAAGTGATGATTAGCCGTAAGCTGGCGACCATTTTATGTGACGTTCCCGTTGAAGTCGATTTCGAAGATGCTCTCTGGATGTATAATACCGAGCGGGTCATTGCCAAATGTGAAGAACTGGAATTCGGCAATACGATGATTCGTCGGGTTGGATAAGCTTGCCCAAAAAATCCCTGTGCCAGGCATTACTGCCGGCACAGGGATTTTTGCTTTTCCTTTATTCCGTTTTCTGTTTCAACCATTCGAGCGGATACAGCGTGCCCCGCCACACAATTCCTCCTCTTTTCCAGGTAAGCAGCGCCGCTCGCGCCAAGGCGTACAACAGGATGGGAACGGTAATCGGAAACAGGAAATAATAGCCGACCATCTTCCACGAAAACTGCCCATGGAGGCAAAAGTAAGCCAAGCTGATGAACAGCATCACTGCATAAACGACTTTCCCCCACCCTTCCGCCAGGATCAATCCGGCAAACGGCAGCAAATAAAACAGCCCCAACGGAATCAATCCGACCAGCAGAAGAGGAACTCGGTATTCAAACGGTGCCATCGTGTTCTTTTCCAGTCCCTGGATCATGTCGCGCAGACCTGGATACCATTCGACCTCCAACAGTTCCTCCGCATAGGCAAAATCTTGACGGTATCCGTGCTCTTTGATCATTCGTCCGAGCTTCAGGTCATCGTCCGGACGCATCCGAATCGGTTCATGCCCGCCAAGCGCATGATAAACATCAGCGCGAATCAGATTAAAGGCTCCTACGCCCATATGTGCTTTCGAGTGGGGAGATTTGGCATATTGCGGACGAAAGAAGATCATCAAATTGTACATAAATAAATAGACAAGGCTGTTTAAAAGTGCCCCTTTCGCTTTCATGAACGGAGCGAGCGCGAGATGATCGAGATGTTCGTTCAGTGCGTGACGCATCGCGATTTTTAAAGCTTGCGGATGAAAAATGACGTCGGCATCCGTAAACAGCAGCCACTCGCCTTTTGCCTCGTTGGCTCCTTGTTGAAGCGCGTGATTTTTGCCCAGCCAGCCTGCAGGCAGCTCCTTGATTTCCATGATTCGCAATTGAGGGAAGCTGCTGGCCACTCGATGCATGATTTCTCCGGTACGGTCGATCGACCTATCATTGATCGCGATAATTTCCAGCTGAGGATAATCAATCGTCAGGAGTGAACGGAGACCTTTTTCAATTGACTGCTCTTCATTGCATGCGGTGACGATGATCGAGACAGAAGGGAGCGGCTGTAATGATGCGGAATCACCGTTTGCCCCGTCATTTCTCTCGGACGCCTTCATTTGGGTCATCCGTAGCAATCCCGGTAATCCCCGGGCGACAAGAACGATCCAGACGAGCAGAAAGAGGACGCCGAGTGCGGTCATACCGTCGTCCTCCTTTTTTCGGTTTCGAATACATCGAGCAGCAAGCCCGTGTTCTCTTCATTTGTCGTCTCCCAAGAGGTAGCAAACCGAACCCGATGCGCAACGCCAAGAATGTCATAGGTCTGTACCAGGTGCTGGCGAGCCGAGCCGACGATGAGACTGTGCAGCTTCACCTGCTTTGTTTTGCCCAAATCAGCAAGCATCGCTTGCACATACGGAGAAATCGTCCCGATCCCGTCCGTGACCATGACAAAATCTGCGCCACGAAACGCTTTGTTTTCCCGCACGACTTCAATGCCCCGCTTCAACGGGGCGTCGAAATGGGTGCCGCCACCGAAGGCCATCTGACTAATTGCATAAAATGCCGGCCAGTTCGGTCTTCGGTAGTAAAGCGGCTGTTCCACCAGCTCTCCCTTGGAGCCGAACAGCAGCAACAGAAAGTCTCGTTTTTCCAGCATGCTGATCGCCGCAAAGCTCATGACAAATAGTTGCGCCAGTCTCAGCTTGCTGCCTCGCATCGAATGGGATGTATCGAGCATGCAAATGACAGGGCCTTTTGGCGGCTCCTCGATCCAGCCAATCGTGTCATAAGTCAGCAGCTTCTGTTCGACCCACTTGAGCAGGAAGGTATTCTCGAGCTCTGGGTCGGCAAGCAGTACCGCTTCACTCGGCAGCAGATGGGAAATATCGCCTGATTGCCGAAGGTCGTAATATTCCTCCGGTACCGCCTGTGCGCGAACCTCCTTGCGCTTGATCCGGAAATGATGGACATTGCGGCCAACTTCTTCCAGAAACGCGAGCAGATCCGGATGGCGCTTCAGCTTCTCGACCCAGCGCAAATAGTGCTCGTACGTCTGCCGTCTAAGCTTCCCGAGCTCACTTCCCCAACGCCGATTGGCGAATCGCTGGCTTGCCTGGAGCAGGTCGTGCAGAAAGCTGGTCTCCTCCTCTTCGGACGATAGGGATTGTCGCAGCGATTGCTCCAGCCACTGACCAAGCTCTTCATCAAACGCATCGATTGCCGCTTTTTCCTGACGGATGAGACGGTCCCGCTGTTTTTCCCGATTGATAAGCTCTTCTTCGACTTTCTTTAGTTTCTGCTGGAGCTTGCCTCGCTTATGGAATTCACGCGCCATTTCCTCCTGCAATTGCTCAATTCGCTGCTTGAGAGCACGGATTTCCGACTCGACCAAGGGTCGATTGTCGCTCGCCTCTTGCTTTTCCTCGACCAGCCGTTTTCCTTGCTGCAGGGTGTATCCGACAAGCTGCAGCTGATTGATCTGCTTTTGGGTCAGGCGCTCCACAAGGGAGGATTGCTCTTCCCCTTGCTGTCCTTGGTTTTGTGTCAGTCCTTGCATGAATGGCGACTGTTCCATTTGCCGCTTCTGTACTTCCTGGGCAAATGTATCGGTTAGCCACATCAGCGCCTTGATCGCTGTTTTGAATGACGCGCTTACGTGGTTGATCGTTCGCGGATGGATCGTCTGGTAAAAATATTGCCGCCTAAGAGTCCGTACCATCCACTTGTGGAACGGTGGAGCCTCCTGTGTCTCATCAGTTTCCGGCTGCTGCAAGTAAAAGCTCAGGAAAAAGTCGGCGAACAGCTCGGTGTCAAACCACGGCGCACGTGCTTTTGCTTCCGTCATCCAGTCTTTTGCTGTCTGGGAGGAGAACAGGTATGCATCAAATACATAACGGTCCACCCGTTTGGCTCGTATGATCATGAGACTCCCCCTGACTACAGCGTATAATCGTATTCGGCCCCCGGAATCTCCCGGTCAAAAATCGTCCGATACAGCCCTTGCAAAATTTGCAGCAGTCGTTCGCCTTCGATCCGCAAATGGGCGTACTTCACCGTGTACGTTTCCGGCTGATAAATCAAATAATTTTTCTGGCGAATGAATGCAACCAGATCTTTCTCGGTTTGCTGCCAGGCGATCAGCTTTGTCTTCAGGCTGCGGGCTGCCTCTTCGACCTCCACCCGGCAGTTTTCCAGCATCGTACGGAACTGTTCCGCCGCTTCTTTGCCCATCTTGGTGCCGATCTCTTTTTTGAACTGGAAGGCATGCAGGTCGCTTTCCTTGTCCATCCATTTCTGCGCCAGCTGCTCATACTGACGGAGCGGCAGCTCATGTTGCGTTTCCGTTTTCAACAGTTCCTTGAACCGCGCTTCAAACAGCTCGCGCAATACGGGCAAATCCTCCGGGACATCCCACATCATATGCGGCGTGTACACCGTGTCCCAGACAGTCACCTTGTCGCGGCCATTGAGCGCAGCAGAAGTTTTCCATACGTGCCCGATCTTGCTCAGACGACGATCGGATAGAACGAATTCTTTCTCTTCGAGGTCCTGCTTGATTTGATACAGGAAATAGATCAGCGCTTCAGGAATCGTCACGTTTTTGGCTGCTGACTGAATATCCTTCACATCGTAGATGGAGAACAGTGTAGGCAACGGCTCCGTCGGCAGGTTGAACATTGCCTCGTAGCTCGATGCGGCATGCAAGTAATTCACCTCGTAGCGAATAAGGAAACGGTCGTACAGCGCGGCCAGCTGTTCATTTTCATCTGGCAGCTCGTTGGACGCCGCGATCAGAAACAGGAGTGGAACCGACTCTTTTTCACGTCCATTGAAGTAGACGCGTTCATTTAATATCGATAGCAGCGCGTTGAGAATTGCGCTGTTCGCTTTAAAAATTTCGTCCAAAAAGGCAAATTGTGCAGATGGTAAATACCCCGCGGTTTTGCGCACATACTGGTCCTGTTTTAATTGCTGCAGCGATACCGGTCCGAAAATCTCATCGGGTGTTGTAAACCGTGTTAGCAAATAGTCGAACAAATGCTGCGAGCCGAACAGGTCGGCCATGGCACGAGCCAGCTGTGACTTGGCCGTTCCCGGCGGCCCGATCAAGAGGGCGTTTTCCCCGCTCATCATGCCGAGAAACAACAGGCGAATCAGCTCGCTTCGTTCAAGAAAACGGCGTTCCAGATGGTGAATGGCGCTTTCAATATTGCGTTGAATGTTTGATGTATTGGGCTTCATCTCGATCCTCTCCTTACCCGCGAGAATAGTTTAATAGTGACACAATCACTGCCAAAAAGCCAGCAGTCGGGACGTTCACCCATGGAGGCAACCATGCATACCCTGCTTGTAAAAAGACGTTCCTTTTGAAAGGAGGAAATGCTATGGGCGTTGATCTCGCATTGCTGCATTGGGTATACGTTGTGTTCGTCCTGCTGATCATCGGCATGATGGTCATGAAGCGGGACACCAGCCTTGTGTGCGTGATCGGCATTGCCTTGCTTGGCTTTACCGCGACCGGTTCCATTTCGACATCGGTGGGTGGCATCTTCGGCAGTTTCATTTACGCGATCACCGAGCTGTTACCGACCATCCTGGTCATCTGCATTATCGTCGCAATGAGCCAGGTGCTGACCGAAACAGGCATCAATGAGACAATGATACGGCCGATGACCTTGTTGATCCGCACCCCGGCGCTAGCCTATTGGGTGATTGGGATCGTCATGATGGTCATCTCCTGGTTCTTCTGGCCGTCTCCCGCAGTCGCGCTGATCGGAGCGGTCATGCTGCCCGTTGCCCTGCGTGTCGGCTTGCCAGCATTGGGAGTGGCCGTAGCGATGAACCTGTTTGGGCACGGGATCGCTTTGTCTGGCGACTTTATTATCCAGGGAGCCCCTACATTGACGGCTAAAGCAGCGGGAATTCCGGTAACTGATGTTATCTCGGCCAGCATCCCTCTTGTGATTGTGATGGGTGTCGTGACAACTGTCACCGCATTCTGGCTGTTATGGCGCGATATGAAGGCAGGGAAGCTGACCACGGGCAATCCGAGGGCATTTACAAGCGAGCTTGGGAAAAACACCAAGCAGGTTACGCTGCCAACTACGCTCAGACGAACGCTCTCCCTTCTGGTACCCGTCTTGTTCCTGCTCGATGTGATTGCCATGTTCGCCTATG
>JBLNEJ010000108.1:0-4080 GCA_050262535.1 Clostridia bacterium | reverse complement strand
AGTTGATCGAACAGAATGGACGTCCCGACAAAAAGATCTACTCGCTCACAAGCAAAGGGCAAAACGAGCTGACGAGCTGGTTGGCCAAGACCCCCTCCCCGCCTGTCATGCGCGATGAATTTTTGAGCAAGGCTTATGCCATCTGGCTTGCCGATCCCTTTACAGCGCAAAAGCTGTTTCACGAAAGGATCGCCTCCTTTCAGGAGCGCCTTGACCAACGCAAGCAGGTACTGGCGCAGATGGAGGCTGAACTGGGCAAGGATCTGTTGAATCCGTCCTCCCGTTCGTTCGGGCGCTATATTGTCCACCAGCGAAAGCTCCGTTTAGAGGGCGAAGAAATTTCCTGGTGCGAATGGGTCCTGTCCTTGTTAACCAAAAATACACCGGAATCGTCAGGAATGCGTCATTTCTGACAACAACCGATGCCGAGGAGAGAATCATGAAAATAGGGAAAACCAATGCCATGCGGCTTCTGGACCAAGAAAAAATCGATTACCAGATGATGACCTATCAAACAGACGATGGCAAAATCGACGGGATTTCCGTCGCGCAAAAAATCGGCAGAGAACCGGGAGTCGTTTACAAAACGCTTGTTTCCCAGGCAGCCAGCAAAGCTTACTACGTGTTTGTCATCCCCGTTGAGGCGGAGCTTGATTTGAAAAAGGCGGCCAAAGCCGCAGGAGAGAAGAAAGTGGAAATGATTCCGGTGAAGGATATTTTGGCGGTGTCCGGGTATGTAAGGGGCGGCTGTTCACCTGTCGGAATGAAAAAGCTGTTTCCCACCATCATAGATGGGTCCGCCGAATCGCTTCCAACAATGATCGTCAGCGGAGGGCAAATCGGTATACAGATCGAGCTGAGTCCGGCTGAACTGGCTCGCGTCACAAAAGCGCGATTTGCCGACATAAGCAAGTGGGAGGAGTAAAACAAGAGCTGTCGAGGTGATTCGGCCCCGACAGCTCTTATTTTTTGGTTGATGCTATTCGTTTAGCGACGCTTCCCAGCATGGGCTTGGCGAAAAGGGGCTTTGGAACGAGGGGGAGACAAGATAATCGCCCATTTCATCCCGTCGCGCACCTGTTCACGCGTAACCACTCGTTGCGGTTCAGTCGACACATGGGTTTGAATCGGTGCCGCATCTTGAAAGATCGGCACGATCGCTCCCGCTTCAGAAGGCTCGCTTGGCGTAACACGGGTTACAGAAGCCTGGGGAATTGGTTCCCATTCCCTATTGGGCTCTTCTGCCTCGCTGTCCCCTTCGGCATACATGACCTCCGGTTCATTCGGCTTTTGCCCAACGGTCATTCTCCCCGGTTGCCCTCCATTCTCAACAGGCGTAAGCGGAGGGAGCGCCCTTCTTTTTCGCTTGTCCTTCTCGCCCTTTTTCTTCTCCAGACCGAGCATCCGGTACACGATATAGCCAAGAATGACAAACCAGTACTTGCCCGCAAGTGCGATTAGAGTGAAGACGATATCAAGGATGTCGTCCATCATCTTCCCCCCTATTTCCGCTCTTGGTCGGTTTCTTTATCCTTGTCGACTCCCGTATGGCCGAATGATTCGCGCATGGAGGTATCGGCAATGAGATTTTGCAAATTGTAGTAATCCATCACACCCAGCTTGCCGCTGCGAAGCGCATCGGACAGCGCAAGCGGCACCTCAGCTTCCGCTTCCACAACCTTCGCCTTCATCTCCTGTACGCGGGCCTTCATTTCCTGCTCGGTCGCGACAGCCATGGCCCGACGCTCTTCAGCCTTCGCCTGTGCGATTCGTTTGTCGGCTTCCGCTTGGTCGGTCTGCAGCTGCGCCCCAATGTTTTTGCCTACATCGACGTCCGCGATATCAATGGATAAAATTTCGAATGCGGTTCCGGCATCAAGCCCTTTGTTCAAAACCGTCTGGGAAATGCGATCCGGGTTCTCCAGCACATCCTTGTGCATCTCTGAGCTACCGATCGTTGTAACGATCCCTTCGCCAACACGGGCAATAATCGTTTCTTCACCAGCACCCCCGACGAGTCGGTCAATGTTGGCCCGTACGGTTACCTTTGCCTTGGCACGCACTTCAATCCCGTTCTTAGCCATCGCAGCAACGATCGGCGTCTCAATGACTTTCGGGTTTACGCTCATCTGTACAGCTTGCAGCACATCGCGACCCGCCAAGTCAATGGCAGCCGCACGCTCGAAGCCAAGCGGAATGTCAGCGCGCTGTGCAGCGACTAGCGCATCGACTACGCGGTCTACGTTACCACCTGACAAATAGTGGCTCTCCAGCTGGTTCGTGTCCAGCTCGATCCCTGCTTTGCGGGCCTTAATCAGCGGATTGACGATGCGCGAGGGAATAACCCGGCGCAATCGCATCGCAACTAGCGTGATAATTCCGATACGTACCCCCGATGCCAATGCTGAAATCCACAGCATGATCGGTACAAACGAGAGGAAGATTGACAACACGATCACACCGACAGCAATGATAAAAATCAATGGCAACAAACCTGATTCTAGCATCACGACTCACCTACACCTTTTCCATTTATTTCTTCTTGCTCTGCTACCACTACGCGCAAGCCCTCGACTTGCACAACGACAATCGGTGCCCCTGCTTGAATAAAGTTCCCTGCACTTACAGCGTCAACGCGCTTGCCTGCGATCCGGACAACACCTGCAGGATGCATCGGCGTTAGGGCAATCCCGGTTTTCCCGAGCAGCGGCGATTGGTCCTTGGGCGCAATGTAGCCAGTTTCCTTGCTTTGTGCTTCGCCGAGAATAAATTTGTTCCACATCCCGCGAACGCCTAAATATTTGACCAGAATGATCACAACGATGGCCGTAATTCCAGCTGCAATTCCCAAAGAGGCAAGACCTTGCTCCGTATCGTACGCTGCCATGACAAGCCCGGTCGCCATACTGACGAAGCCAAGCACGCCGACAATCCCGCCAGGCAAAAAGATTTCCATGATCAGGAACAGCACACCGAGAATAAACAGTCCGATATGAATCGCGTTGGCAAAACCAGCAACATAATTCCCAAAGAAGTACAACGCAAACGCACTGATCCCGACGGTTCCCGCGATCCCGAAGCCCGGAACAAACAGTTCAATGGCAATTCCAACCAGACCAATGATCAACAGCAGGCTCATCACAACCGGACTGGTCACAAAGCGGGCGACCTTCTCCCCGATCGTCGGCTCCATGGAGACAACGTTTTCCGGTTGAACGCCTAGCGACTGATACAGCTCTTCTTCATTGGCGACGAGCCGATCGGCGTAGCCAACCTGCTTGGCGTGCTCCGCTCCTAGCGACAGTACCGTTCCTTTTGGCTTCAGTCCAGGAAAGTCGGTCTCTACCTCGACCATGGCCCGAGCAATCTCCGGATTGCGATGGTTAAGCTTGGCTGCTTCCACCATTTTTTCCGACCATGCTGAAATGAGCTTGACCTCCGCAGTATTGCCGGCCATATCAATCGGAGCCGCCGCCCCCATGCTGCTGCCAGGTGTCATGATGATCTCGTCTGCATTCAGTGCGATGTACGTTCCGGCTGAAAAAGCCTGGTTATCGATATAGGCAACCACACGCATCGGCGCTTGTCTGATTAACAAGCCGATCTCGCTGGCGGCATTCACTTCCCCGCCCGGTGTATCGATATCAAGAATGACCAGGTCGGCTCCCTGCGTTTTGGCATCAGCAAAAGCCCGCTGTAAAAACCCTTCGAGCCCACGCTCGATCCCTTGCTCAACCGGGATCCGCACCACCTTTTGGTACTGGGCAGCCTGCCCCGTCTGCTGCATCGTTAGCCAGAGAAGCACGCAGCTCACCATGATGGCCAACCATCCAAAACGTTTTCTATGATTAGCCCTTCGCATTTGATGGTACACTTTTTTCCCTCCCCACTTCGATGAATCATCGTTCATTAGTAGGGAATACGTTGCTAATCGGCCTAAAGTTTCATCATTTTTTTCAGTGTGTCCCTTTTTGTTGGAAAAACGCGACAAATATTTCTTGCAGTCAAGCGCAGAATGCTCCTCCACCCTTTAAATCAAAAACCCAGTCCGTTCAGACTGGGTTCTGGTTGCGAGCTATT
>JBLNEJ010000107.1:0-4008 GCA_050262535.1 Clostridia bacterium | reverse complement strand
AAGTTCTACAGGCGTAACGACATCGACAATGATCATTCATCCATAATTCACTGTCACCATCATTTATCCAACCGTCTCGGAAATGGTTTGTCCATTTTTGCAGGCGGTTTTTGTTTCTTTTTCAGCCGAGAGGGAGGGGCGTTTATGGATACGGGAAGTCATTTATTGTTGGGAGTATCGCTTGCAGGCTTGGCTTATGTGGACCCGGCTGTTGCGCAGCACCCGGAAATCGCGCAGGCTGTGCTGGCTGGAACGCTGATCGGTTCGGTCGCACCAGATTTTGACACGGTTGTACGGCTGAAAGGGTACTCGACCTATATCCGGCACCATCGGGGGGTGAGTCACTCGATACCCGCGCTCTTTTTGTGGCCGGTGGTCATCGTCCTGCCCCTTGTCTGGATAAACGGGTTGTCCGGTGCATGGTTGCCGCTCTACCTGTGGACGTTTGCAGCGGTCGTGCTTCATGTCTTGCTGGACATGTTGAACAGCTACGGCGTCCAGTCCTTGCGTCCCTTTTCCAAAAGGTGGGTGCATCTGGATATCCTGGCGATCTTTGAACCGTTTCTGTTTTTGCTTCATCTGGCAGGTGTTGTGGCGTGGCTCGGATTTTCCCTGGAACCACAAGCATTGTTTCCCGGGGTTTATGCGATCAGCCTGGTGTACATTCTGATTCGGACCATTCAGCACCGCCGCTTGGTCCGTCTCGTGCGGTATGTGCTCGGGCAGGAGGGCATCTGCCAGGTTCTTCCCGGCTTTCACTGGTTCCGGTGGCAGTTCGTACTGGAGGGAGAACATGCCTTTTATACGGGCACGATCAACCGCGGCATGATTCATGTGGGGGAAATCTATTCAAAAGTGGAAGCCAATCCGATCATCGCGGCCACGACGGGGACAGATGGGGTGCGCGCCTTTCTGACGTTTGCGCAGCGTATCCATGTCACCTGTATGGAGGTGCAGGACGGGTATATGGTGCGCTGGAGCGATGTCCGGTTCTGGTACGACCGGAAGCTGCCGTTTGGCGTCGATGTACGGCTTGATCGCAACTTGCAGGTGGTCAGCTGTTCGATCGGCTGGCGGAAGCGGGTGTGGGACCCGCCGTTTGTATAGAAAATGACTGAAGAATGTTCCGTGATCGATAGGATACACTAAAAAGGTATCTCTAAGGTCAGGAGGCTTTGGTTGATGGATCTGGAAAAGATGAGTACCAAGGAGTTTGTTGACAAGATCAAGGACGATCAGCGCAAGGATGAGAAAAACAAGGAGCATCAAGGGTATGGTCATCCGGAAAAACGATTGCCGAGCAAGCAAGGTATTTGAGCTTACTCCGGGCTTTCCCTACCGCCCACAGACGAGAGCGTTTTTCTGCGCTCTCGTCTTTTTTGCATCCAAAGTCCAGCCGAATGCTACTGTAACAACTCAGCCAATCGGGTAATCCCTTGGGCAATCGAGTCCTCATCAACCTTTGCAAATCCGAGTACCCACCCTTTTCGTTTGCTTTCCAGGCAATAAGGACGCAAAGGGTATACCCGTACACCACGTTGAAGCGCCTTCAACGTCATCTCCTCTTCCGCGAACGTTTCCTTGGCTTCCAACAAGATGTGCAACCCTGTTTCCACCCCTTTTACGTGAAAATGCGCTCGCAGCCCGCTTGCCCCAATCGCTTTCATCATGGCTTCGTGTCTGCGTCGATACACATTTCTGGTTCTTCTCATATGGCGAGTAAAATGTCCGTGCGAAATGAAGTGGGTGAGCGTCAGTTGTTCCATGATGGGCAGGTGACGATACGTAAGCGCCAGCACGGAGGCCAACCGGGCAATCGCCTCTACCGATCCGACGATTGCGGAAATGCGTATGCCAGGTGCAATCATTTTGGAAAAACTCATCAGGTACAGCGTATGATGCGGAGCCTGGCTAAACAATGTGGGCAGGGGATCTCCCCGATAACGAAATTCACTGTCGTAATCGTCCTCGATGATCCAGGCATTGGCTTGTATCGCTTTTTGAATCAGCTGTTGTCTCCGCTGGGCGGACAGAATGACACCGCTCGCGCATTGATGCGATGGTGTGACAAATACAAGCCTGGAATCGCTCGGAACACTGTCTACGACGAGTCCGCTTTCGTCTACGGGAACGGGGACAGCATTCATCCGCCGATAGTTCATGGTCATCCAGGAAACGGGAAACCCGGGGTCCTCGACAGCGATGGTATCCCCTTCAGACAAAAGCGCCTGCGCGATCAGGTCGAGACTGTGCTGAGCGCCGGAGGTCAGCAGAATCTGGTTCGGCTGGATATGGACGCCGCGTTCCATCGAAAGATAGCGTTGAATTTGCTGACGTAAAGGCAAATAGCCAAACGCATCGCCGTACGTCCAGCTAGACAGATCGGCCATCGCAGATGCGTGAAGAAACGACTGCCTCCATATTTTTTGAAACTGCAAATCGAGATAAGGCTCATGCGGGCAGAAATCGATATCAATATCCTCCTGTGCTTTACCACTGAACCATTCGTGCAATCGATCCATAGAGGTGTCCAGCAGCGGGGACGCGGGAGGGAGGGGGCCGTAGCTCGCTTTGTACGCTTGCGGTGGACAGGAGTGATTCCAATCGCTGACGCGGGTACCCCCTCTCCGCGAAGTGACAATGTACCCTCTGCTGAGCAGCTCCTCGTAAACAATTTGCACGGTTGAGCGGGATACGCCCAATTGTTGGGCAAGCTCCCGGGAAGGGATCAGCTGATCTCCGGGACGCCACTTTCCGCTGGTAATGTTCTCGATGGCTTGATCAAGCAACTGCTGCCAGATTGCTCTGTCGGCGTTGCGGTTTACGTTCAACATGATTCATCGCCTCAGTCTTCATTGTGAATTATGGATTGCTTGAAAATGGGTGTTTTGGATATATAATAGCAATCCATCGGTTGATATACTAGCAAAATCAGGAGGAAGCGGATGTAGCCGGAATCACTGATTGAATCGTACGCCACTACATGCATGAGGAGGACTTAGAAATGAATCACTTGATAAAAGAGGATCCACTTGTTGCTGACGTCATCAAGCAAGAGCTTTCCCGACAGCAAGACCGTATTGAGCTGATTGCTTCCGAGAATTTTGTCAGCAGTGCCGTGCTGGAGGCAACGGGAACCGTATTGACTAACAAATATGCGGAAGGGTATCCAGGAAAAAGATATTACGGGGGATGCGAGTGCGTGGATATCGTCGAGCAATTGGCGATCGACAGGGGGAAGGCTTTGTTTGGAGCGGAACATGCCAATGTCCAGCCACATTCTGGCGCACAGGCGAATATGGCCGTCTACACGGCCGCTGTAAAACCAGGGGATACGATCCTGGGCATGAATCTCAGTCATGGAGGGCATCTGACCCACGGGAGCCCGGCTAACTTTTCCGGAAAACAATACAACGTTGTTTCCTACGGCGTTGACGCGCGCGATTTCCGTATTGATTATGATGAAGTCCGAAGGAAAGCCCACATGCACCGGCCCCGGATGATTGTGGCAGGTGGCAGCGCATATCCGCGTGCAATCGATTTTGAAGCATTTGCGCAGATTGCCCAGGAGGTGGGCGCTTTGTTTTTCGTGGACATGGCACATATCGCCGGTTTGGTGGCGGCTGGCTTGCATCCGAGTCCGATTCCTTACGCCGATTTTGTCACGACGACCACACATAAAACGCTGAGGGGTCCAAGAGGCGGTGTGATCCTATGCAAAAAAGAATGGGCGCACGCAATCGACAAGGCCGTTTTCCCGGCGACCCAGGGCGGTCCGCTCATGCATGTGATTGCAGCGAAGGCGGTTGCGTTTGGCGAAGCTTTGCTGCCTGCATTCAAGGAGTACATGGAGAGGGTCGTTGAGAATGCTCATTTTTTGGCACTTTCACTCATGGCGCAAGATTTAGGGGTTGTGACAGAGGGGACCGACAACCATTTGATCCTGATTGATTTGCGGACGATCGGGCTTACCGGGAGTGAGGCTGAACGAATGCTCGATGACATTGG
>JBLNEJ010000106.1:0-3799 GCA_050262535.1 Clostridia bacterium | reverse complement strand
CTCCCGCTTCTTTGGCAAGCCTCTGGTGATCTGTATGCAGACCGGACTATCGGCGTTGCTTGGATCAGACGATGCGAATCGCCCGGGATATTTGCAAAAAGCGTTCCGATTACGTGATGAGCGGGAAGCCGAGGAGCTTGCACGGATGTTTCTTGAGATTTTGCCCGCATTGCAGCTTGCGGAGAATCAGTATTAAGGACCTGCAAGCGATGGTTGCGAGCGGCGGAAGCCCGCTGCTCGGCTTTTTCTATGGGGTTGACGAGCATGCGTCCCCTCCGGTACAAATGAGGGAAAGAGTGTTACGAAAAGAGGGAAGCGGGATGAAATGTTATCGTCATAGCTGGATGGTAGACGAGCCGTTGGCAACGGTAATCCTGGTGCATGGGACAGGAGAGCATCACGGCCGATATGAGCATGTAGCGCGGTTTTTGAACAATCGGGGGTTTCAGGTTGCAAGCGGAGATTTGCCGGGATGGGGCAGAACACCTGGGCGAAAAGGCCATATCGAACAATTTGATGACTATATCGAAGCGGTAGCTGGCTGGGTGGCCGAAGAACAACAGACAAAACAATCGGACAACTATCCGGTGTTTCTTCTCGGACACAGCCTTGGCGGATTGATTGCGGCACGTTATGTGGAGACGTACGCGGGGCAGCATGGTCTGGCTGGGTTGGTTCTCTCCTCACCTTGCCTGCAATTGCGATTGGCGATTTCCCCATGGAAACGCAAGCTGGCAGATGTGTTGAATGAACTGATGCCGACGCTTCGTCTCGGGAATGGCATTGCTCCATTTCAGGTGTCACGTGATCCTCGAGTCAGAGAGGCATATGTGAAGGACCCTTACAACTACGCCAAAGTAAGCGTACGCTGGTTTCATGAATTGCAAACTGCGATGGAAGCATCCTTTCAGGAGGAAAAGCGAGTTGATTTGCCGGTTCTGACCGTTCAGGCGGGTGCGGACAGCCTCGTTAATCCGGATGCGGTGGAGCAGTTCGTTTATGCACTGCCGGTGGCAGATAAACAATTTGTAAAATATGAAGGCCTGTATCATGAAGTGTTAAATGAGCCTGAAAAAGAAATTGTGCTGACGGAAATTGCTGATTGGATGGCAAAAAGGCTGCACAAATAATTATTCGTGCAAAATGTGCTATACTCAGTTGACGGAAATAGTGTGTCATATTATAGTGAATGTAAGTGATGTTATTCCGTGGAGGGGTAAAAGATGGGAACGATTGTTTGCCAAAGCTGTGGAATTATTATCGACCACTTTGAATCCAATCAAGTGAAAACGCTCTACGGCGTGTGCCAATGTGACTGTACGGGTCATCAATCCCAATCGAATGATTCAAAAGAATAAATCAGGAAATGACATGCTGGCGTAGCGTGTCTTTTTTTTTTGACTTCTGAAAAGAGTTTTTCTTATTTACAACTTTCGCTCCTTCCATAATAATGAAAGAGATTGGTAAAATGTACTTTAGTCGAAGCAAAGGGAGGAGAACATGCAATGAAGCTTAGGCGCTGGCAAGGGGCATTGGCTGCTGTAGTAGTAGGGGCTTCCTTATGGAGCGGTGCGCCTGTACATGCCGAATCAATCGGTGATGAACAGTCGATTACAGCAGGGGCAATGTCCGTAGCGAAAAGAGGCATGGACATGTCCGAAAATTATGCGGTATGGGTAACCGATCATGATGATAAACAAGCAATTACCCTCTACAATTTGGATAACGAAACAGTGGAAAAAATCGCGGATACCGATTCGATCAAAAGCAGACCGGTTACAGCGGGAAATTATGTGGCATGGGTCGATTACAAGCAAAGTTCTGGGGATATTTACTTGTACGATATCGCTTCCAAAAAAGAGCCGGTTCGCTTGACGGACAAAACCTTCAAGATAAAGGATAACGAAATTGACATTTCCAGAGACTATGTTGTCTGGACTGATGCCCGCGACAATAATATTTATTTGTACGACATCAAAATGGGCGGTGCCGCAGTTAAAGTAACGAACAGTGGAAAAGCAAGCCGTCCAACGGTGAGCAACATGTATCTGGCGTGGCAGGATACACGCAATGGCGACGCTGACATTTATTACTACGACTTGAAAATGAAAAAAGAGTACCGTGCCACCGATGATTCCGATGACCAGAAAAACCCGGATATATTCGATGACATGATCGTGTTCGAGGATTCCCGTAACAACGTAATAGAAATTTACGAGTATGACATTACGAACGATTCTGAAACACGCCTGACAAAGAGCAAATCACAAGACAAAGGCAAGGAATCCCCTGAAATATCGGGAAAATATGCAGTCTATTATGAAGATGATGAACTTCGCATTCATAATCTGTCCAAGAATGAATGGGATGAAATTGACTCCGATGTGGTCTCCAGCCGGATGGAGGCCAAGCTGAACAGCCGCTATGTGCTGTATGCAAAGGAAGACGATGATGACGACGTGACTCTCTACTTGTACGACATCAAAAAAGATAAAACAGACACGCTCGGTTCTCAAACAGGTGAGCCATCTTCTCCAGACGCTTCCAACCGCTATGTCGTGTATATCAGTGAAGGACGCGATGATCTCGTTGTTCTGTATGATGTCAAGACCGGACTCAACACGATCATTTCCGACAAGGACGATGAACCGGAAAGACCGCTGGTAAGCGATCAATACGCAGTCTGGTATGACAACAACAAGGACATTCTCGTCAGCTATGATCTGAAAACGGGCAAACGAGTGGAAGTTACCTCTGATAATGATGATCCGTCCAATGAAATTTATGACTTGAATGGCCAAAAGCTCGTGTGGGTAGATGAAGGGCGCCGTGGCTATGACGTCATGGTAACCGATCTGAAAACGATGAAGAGTACAGATGTTGAGAATGTGTCTACCGATCTAAAAGAAGTTGGCATCAGCGGCAACCGGATTATTTGGGCAGTCGGTGATGAAGGGGATATTGACATTGAAGTTTACGATCTGGAAGACGAAAGAACCAATACCATCCGTCAAAAAATTGCTGAGCTTGATGGTGTAACGATCGGTACAGATTATGCGGTTTGGTCGGAAGCTCAAGGAAGTGATTATGAGCTGTTCTATTACGATTTTGGGAATGAACGTACCTATCAGCTCTTCAACAAACGTCAGCGCAACGATCAAAGAAAACCGAAAATGTCAGGAAATGTACTTGTGTACGCGGACAATCAAGCTTCCAGAGATGATGAAACGTTCTACTACGACATGTACGATCTTGAAGGCGAAGAAGGGCTCGGACTGTATCCGGGTGAAGAAGGAAACCCGGAACAAATGGCCATCGGCGGCAATCGGGTCGTCTGGATTGACAATCGCAATGAAGATCCAGAGGTGTACATGATGGCGTTCACCGAATCGACGGAAGACCCAGGCGAACCGGGCGAAGGAACGTATCTCGATTTGAACTTTGAAAAAGCCTTGCTGGATGGAACCTTCGGGAAGCTGGTTGACGAGTATGAAGGGAAATACGACAAGATCTTTTTCATCTTCAATCAAGGAACAAAGGACGAAGAAAAGATCAGTCTTGAGGATGCATTGAAAGTGTTCGATGAATTTGCCAAGGTGTTGGAAGATAAAGGCTTTGGCAATGTCATCGTTCGTGTTTACGAATAAGCTATTGCAAAAAAAGCAGGTAGCGGGGGATGGGACTGCCCCCGTAATGTGAGACAAATCAAAACACCTTCAAGAGAATGAAACCATGTCGTAAGATATGGGGATAATCTTGGAGGTGTTTTTGCTTTGGCAACAAGAGTGAGTTATCCCGT
>JBLNEJ010000105.1:0-8289 GCA_050262535.1 Clostridia bacterium | reverse complement strand
ATAAAGATAAGCCGCTAACGCGTTGTGTTCGTCCGACTGGAATTCTGCTTTGCATTCTTCCTGTACACGGTAAGCGACATCTTGGCTTTTCATCATATAGTGGAGCAGCATGCGCTCCGCTCGAACCGAGGCTGGGGCTGGAGAAGCAGACCCCATAAATTTGCCATTATTTATACTATTATTCCAAACTGGCTCTACTTTATCCCTTTGGGGAATTATTTTTTGCTGCTGCTTGTAAATGCGTCGCGCTTCCGCCTTGATCGATTCAAGTGAAGTGGAAAATTCATCAGCCAGCTGTCTTTCATACAAATCCCGTTCAATCGGGCTTTTTAATGTACTGATGATTCCAAGCGCTTCCTGAATGAACTTGGCCTGGTCTTGTTCATCATGTAATACGCGCTTGCCCCGCAAATGTTTCAAACGAAACTGCGTTACCGGCATCGCTTGCAAAATCACTTTTTGCAAAAACGCTTCGGCCCCGTGCTTCTTGATAAAATCGTCCGGGTCGACCCCTTGCGGCAGCGGTGCAATGCGAACCGTGCATCCAGCCAGTTGAAGATGTTCGATCGCTCTTGCCGTTGCCTCTTGTCCTGCCGAATCACCGTCATAGCACAGAATCACTTGCTCTGTATTCCGGCGAATCAGCTTGGCATGCTGTTCAGTAAATGCCGTGCCCAACGTGGCAATTCCCTGTTTGATTCCGGCTTGCCAGGCCGAAATGACGTCCATGTACCCTTCAAACAAGATCGCCTGATTCCGTTTGCGAATATGGGCGCGGGCACGATGCAGATTAAAGATCGTCTTGCTTTTGTTAAAAAGGCTTGTCTCCGGACTGTTCAGGTACTTGGGCTGGATGTTTTCCATCGCCCTCCCGCCAAATCCGATCACCTTTCCTTGGGAATCATGGATCGGAAACATGACTCGTCCGCGAAACCGATCAAAGATTCGTCCATGGTCATTTTGCGCCAAAAGTCCTGCTTCCGCCATAAGCGGCGCATCAAACCCTCGCTTTTGTAAAAAATGGGTCGTAAAGTCCCAGGAATCCGGCGCAAAACCGATTTGAAATTCATCGATGACTTGCCGTGACAGCCCCCGTTTTTCCGTATAGCGCAATGCGCCCTGTCCGTAAGGCATTGACGTCAGCACGTGATGATATAGTTTCGCCACGAGATCATGCGCTTCATACATGTAGAAACGGCTATCCTGCTGTTTCTGTTCTTCTACATGGGTCTGAGGGAGGGCAAGTCCGGCACGATCGGCCAGTCTCTCCAATGCTTCGGGAAACGACAGGTTCTCATTCTTCATGACAAAGGAAAAGACATCGCCCCCGGCACCGCAGCCAAAGCAATAAAACAGCTGGGTGTCCGGCTTCACGCTGAACGACGGGGATTTTTCCGAATGAAACGGGCATAACCCCATAAGCGATCTGCCGCTTTTTTTCAGTTGAACGTATTCCCCGACGATATCCACAATGTCAACCGCAGAACGAACCTGCTGAACAAATTCGTCGTTCGGTTTTGCCATGCGTCGTTAGCACCTTTCTTGCAATGAGTTAAAGTAGTTCGTCAAATTTCGGCAAATTCCTGCTGCCAAATTATTTTTTCATCTGATTGCGCTTGATAATCTCCAAGATGATGTTTGCTGTTTCTTCAACCGCCTTTTGGGAAACATCGATGACAGGGCAGCCGATCTTGTCGATTATTTTTCGCGAGTAGACAAGCTCCTCCGAGATTCGATCAAGATTCGCATAGTTCGCCTGCGCCGTAAGCCCTACGGCTTTCAACCTCTCCGTACGGATAGCGTTCAATTGCTCGGGATTGATGATCAGCCCGATGCAGCGTTCCTTCGGAACCTGGTACAGCTCTTCCGGTGGCTCAATTTCAGGAACAATTGGGACATTTGCCACCTTTAACCGCTTGTTCGCCAAATACATGGAAAGAGGGGTTTTGGAGGTACGGGAGACCCCGATCAAAACAACGTCCGCTCTCAACAAGCCGCGTGGATCGCGCCCGTCATCGTATTTGACAGCAAACTCGATGGCATCGACCTTGCGAAAGTATTCTTCATCCAGTCGGCGCACAAGTCCCGGCTTGCCCGTCGGTGTCACTTGCAATGTTTCCTGAAGCATCGAAAGCAGCGGGCTCATGATGTCGATGATCGGAATCCCCTCCGTTTGTGCCTGCTGCATGATGTAGGCCTTCAGCTCCGGTATGACGAGCGTAAAAACGATCATCGCCTTGGACTCTTTTGCCGAGGCGATTATTTCATCGACGGTTGCTTTGTCTTCAATATACGGATACCGCTGGATATCCACCAGCCGGGAGTCAAACTGGCTGACGACCGCTCGCACTACCAATTCAGCCGTTTCGCCGATGGAATCCGAAACCACGTAAATGAGTTGACCCGCTTGATCGCTATTCATCGCTTCTCCTCCTACACAAAAGGCTCGCTGCCAAGCTCGACAAACGCTCGGGCAATCGTTGTCTTGGTTACCCGTCCAATCAGCTCCGATTGGCGCTGGTCATTTTCAGATGGCCGGACGACTGGAAGTGAATCAATCTGAAAATCAATCAGCTTCTTCGCCGCCATAAACAGGCTTTCATCCGGAGAACAGGTGACGATGTTCGGCATCCGGGTCATGATAATGCTGACCGGAATCGTTTCCAAAGACTTGTTCCCCAAGGAGGCGCGCAACAAATCTTTCCGGGAGACAACCCCAGCTAGGGACCCTTTCTGGTTGACTACGTAAAGCGTCCCTACATCCTCGAGAAAGAGCGTGACGGTTGCGTCATAAACGGTCGAGCTTTCCTGAACGACGATCGGCACTGCCTTGTAATCATTGACAAGCATTTTGTGCAGCCGCTCACTAATCACCGTGCCCGCCTGTTTGCCGGCATAAAAATAGCCGACACGCGGTCTTGCATCCAGATAGCCGGACATGGTTAAAATCGACAAGTCAGGCCGTAATGTTGCCCGTGTCAAATTCAACCGTTCTGCAATCTGTTCCCCGGTGATGGGCCCATGATCTTTCACGATCTGCAGGATGTGCTCTTGTCGTTTTGTCAGTTCGATGACAACTCACCACCGATCCATACACAATTATTATCCTAGTATTACTCTATTTTTCGCCAATCTCCTGCTTTGCGACACAAAAATGTATCGCCTCCGGTTCTAACGGAGGCGATTTCGATTGAAATGCGTCGATTTTACGCGAAAACGATTTTGGAAAAATCGGCGTATCCGTAAATCAGCTGTGCCAGGCTGGCGAGAAGCGCAAGGCGGTTTGTACGAATGCGTTCATCGTCAACCATGACCATGATTTGTTCGAAAAAGCTTTGGATCGGCTCACGCAGCGAGGCGAGAATCTCAAGCATTTTCTGCTGATCAAACGCAGCGGCTGCTGACTTGATTTCCTCGGATACCGATACAAACGCCGCATGGAGCGATTTTTCAGCTTCTTCAACGAATTCTTCCTCATCGATTTGGTTCGAGGCTGCCTTCTGCGCCAGGTTGTTTACACGATTAAACTGTTCGACGGTCAGCTTGAACGAGTCGTCGCGAACAATGTCCATCAACGCTTTCGCCCGAGCGATCACGTTTGGAACAAGCGAAATATCGGTGTTCAGCACGGCATCGATCACATCGTAGCGAACGCCTTCTTCCTGCAGCAGGTTTTTCAGACGCAGTGCAAAGAAGTCGAACAAATCCTTCTTCACATCAGCCGCTTCGCGTTTGGTTACCCCCTGCTCCTGGTAGTTGGCCAGCGCAATGTCAAAGAGAGCATCAAGCGACAGCGTCCAGTTGCGGGCTGCCAAAATGTTGACGATGCCTGCAGCGAGACGACGCAAGCCATAAGGGTCCTGCGAGCCTGTCGGAATGATCCCGATGGCAAAGCAGCCGACAATCGTATCGAGTTTATCGGAAATGCTGACCACTGCGCCTTCCGCTGTTGCCGGCAGCATATCTCCGGCAAAGCGCGGCAGGTAATGTTCAAAGATCGCTTGGGCAACCGCATCGCCCTCGCCCGCTTTACGCGCATAGTCTTGGCCCATGATCCCTTGCAGTTCAGGGAATTCATTGACCATGTTGGTCACCAGGTCGAACTTGGCAATCGAAGCTGCACGTTCAACCGTTGCGAGATCAGCCATGACGGCATCGGCAATCTGATCGGCGTTTTTCACAGTGCGGCGCACTTTATCGGCAATCGTTCCCAGTTCTTCATGAAAGACGATGTTTTCCAGCTTGTTCAGGCAATCAGCGATCGCCAACTTTTGGTCCTCGGTGTAGAAGAAGCGTGCATCGGCAAGACGTGCGCGCAGCACTTTTTCATTCCCTTTGGCCACAACGTCCAGTGAACGAGAGTCGCCGTTGCGAACCGTTACGAAATGGTTCAACAGGTTGCCGTTCTTGTCTTGCACAGGGAAGTAGCGCTGGTGCTCACGCATCGAGGTAATCAGTACCTCGCGCGGGATATTCAGAAAATCCGCTTCAAACGAGCCAAAGAGAGCCGTTGGATATTCAACCAGATGGACAACCTCTTCAAGCAAGCCTTCGTCAACCGGAATGACCCAGTTTTGCTTCTGTTCCAATTCTTTCAATTGCGCAAGAATCACTTGCTTGCGCTCCTCGGGATCGACCATCACGTACTGCTCAGCAAGCAGCTTCTTGTAGTCAGATGCCTTGGGAATCGTAACGTCCTGGCCGAGGAAGCGGTGCCCACGGCTTTGACGGCCGGTGTGTACCCCTTCGATTTCAAATGGAATGATGTCTTCCCCAAACAATGCGATCATCCAGCGGATCGGACGGGCGAACTTCAGCTCGTGCGCGCCCCAGCGCATATTTTTCGGGAAGCTCATGCCGGTAATGACATCTTTGATCGCAGGCAGCAACTCGCCGGTTGTTTTCCCGACTTCATTTTTGCGGGCATGAACGTATTCGACGCCGTTCACTTCCTTGAAATAGAGCGCATCTGGCTCCACACCATTGCTGCGGGCGAAGCCGAGCGCTGCCTTGGACCAGTTGCCCGCTTCGTCCTGAGCGATCTTTTTGGCAGGTCCTTTTGCCTCATCGTTGCGGTCGGCTTGCTTCTCGCTCACTTCTTGGATCACGACAGCCAAACGGCGCGGCGATTCATACAGATTGATTTGGCCAAACGCAACCCGTTCGGTTTGTAGCCATTTTTCGAGCTTTTCCTTGAGCTGCGCTGCAGCGCCCGCCACGAAACGGGCAGGTAATTCTTCCATTCCGATTTCCAACAACAGATCGCGATTATTCATGGTCGTGTGCCCCTTTCGCGAGCATCGGGAAGCCGAGACGCTCCCGCTCTTTGTAATAGGTGCTGGCTACCTCACGCGCCAGGTTGCGTACGCGGGCAATGTAGCCGGTCCGTTCAGTGACGCTGATCGCGCCACGCGCATCAAGCTGATTAAACGTATGGGAGCATTTCAGCACATAGTCGTAAGCCGGGAATACAAGCCCTTCCTTCATGATCCGCTTCGCTTCCGCTTCATACGTATTGAACAGCTTGAACAGCATATCGGCGTCGGAAATCTCAAACGTATATTTCGAGTGTTCGTATTCCGGCTGATGGAAAACGTCGCCGTACGTAAAGCCGTTTACCCATTCCAGATCGAACACATTTTCTTTTTCCTGAATGTAGGACGCCATGCGCTCCAGACCGTAGGTGATTTCGACAGCAACCGGCTTGCAGTCAATGCCGCCGACTTGCTGGAAGTACGTAAACTGGGTAATCTCCATGCCATCGAGCCATACTTCCCAGCCGAGTCCCCATGCGCCCAAAGTCGGCGCTTCCCAGTTGTCCTCGACAAAGCGGATGTCGTGATCCAACGGTTCAATCCCGAGCGCGCGCAAGCTGTCCAGATACAGCTCCTGGATGTTGTCAGGCGACGGCTTCATGATCACCTGGAATTGGTGATGCTGGTACAAACGGTTCGGGTTCTCCCCGTAACGGCCATCAACCGGGCGGCGGGACGGCTCCACATAGGCTACGTTCCATGGCTCTGGTCCAATGCTGCGCAAAAAGGTCATCGGGCTCATCGTACCTGCGCCTTTTTCAACGTCATACGGCTGCACGATAATACAGTTTTGCTTTGCCCAGAAATTTTGCAGCGTCAAAATAATGTCTTGAAAATTCATCTTCATCTATTCCCACCTCCTGAAATATTCCAACCGGCTCGAGGAGTTCAAACAACATAAAAAACCTCCCTTCGCTACACCGGCTGATTGAACAGACAGTGTAGGGACGAGAGGATTTCCCGCGGTTCCACCCTACTTGGCACAATCGAACGGATCGTACCCACTTTCCAAAAGAATGCTCCGGAACGCCGTTCATTGACATGGCTACCAGGCTTCCACTCTCCCTGATTCGCTTTGTAAGCCAGAGGACAACTACTCTTTTCCTTCATCGCATCAAACGTATGTATGATGTGTTGCTGCAAAATATGATAACGAATTTCAAAAACGATGTCAACTGTGCGACCGACGTCATTCCGGCAGCTTTTCGATCTGGTCAAGGAAATTGCGACTTTTCAGCCGAATGTCGAGATGCTCATCAATGAACCGTCGAAGCACATGCTTCAATTGGCTGCGGGTAGCGGGCTTGACATCGATCTCACCCAACCGCTCCAGATCAAAAACTTGAAACAACCGTAGCAGCTTCCATGTGGTCGGGGTTACAGAGATGGCGTAGGGGTCTTGGCTGCGGCACGCCGGGCAAAGCAATCCCCCCTGCGTCACGCTGATCAGAAACGGCTCGTCCGTCCCGCCACAATTGGCGCAAGCGCGCAGTTCGGGCCGAATTCCGGCAACGATTAGCATCTTGCTTTCGAAAATACGGCATAGAACTTCCGCATCCCTGCCCTCGTCCATATACCGCAGCGTCAGCAAAAGCAGTTGAAACAGAAAAGGATTGACCTCACCTTCATGGGTCAATCGATCAAAAAGCTCCACAATATACGCAGTGTAGGCGGTGAGGAGCAAGTCCTGACGCAGATCGGCAAAGGAGTCTACGATCTCTCCCTGTGTCAAATCAGCCAGTCCCGTACCGCCTGTTTTGCAAAGAAAATAGCCGTGCATAAAAGGTTGAGACACGGCAGCCAGGCGACTTCGCGGTTTCTTGGCACCGCGCGCCATGACGCCGACCTTGCCGTGTTCTCGGGTGAAAAGAGTCAACACTTTGCCCGCTTCCCCGTAATCAACGGTGCGGAGCACGATCCCTTCCCATTTCACTAGCATCGTTATGATTCACCCAATTCACCTTGGGTAAAATCAGGCTCCTCAGGGTCGACCAAGGATATGCGCTGGTCGTGCTCCCGATACAACAGATAGGCATGAATATCACCGGTGGAAGCGAAATAACTCCAAGAAAAGTCACGAAGCAAAATGCATCATCCTTTCTCGTCTGTTCCACTTCCTCCTTATCTTCGGTCGGAGCGACTGATTCTATCCCTTGGAAAAAATGTCATTCCCGTTTATTTTTCGTCAAAGAAGCCAAAATTTCGCAGCATCCGATCTTGATTGCGCCAATCCTTCTTGACCTTGATCCATAGCTCCAAAAACACCTTATCGCCAAGCAAACGCTCGATATCAAGACGCGCACGGCGACCGATCTCTTTGAGCAGCTCGCCTTTTTTGCCGATCAGGATGCCTTTCTGGGAATCGCGCTCGGTGTAGATGGCCGCGTAAATATAGAGCGTTTTGCCGTCTTCTCCGCGCTTCATTTCTTCGACGGTCACTGCAATCGAGTGAGGTACTTCCTCGCGCGTGAGTTGAAGCACCTTTTCCCGAATCAGCTCGGCCACAATAAAGCGCTCCGGATGGTCCGACACCTGGTCGGCCGGATAATACATCGGCCCTTCTTCCATCTCGTTGTAAATGGACTCGAGAAGCGCATTGGTGTTGTTGCCTTCGAGCGCCGAGATCGGTACGATTTGCTTGAACGTCAGCTGCTTGCGGTAATCGTCGATAATCGGCAAAATGGCCTCTGGATGAATCTTGTCAATTTTGTTGATGACCAGAAAAACGGGTGTTTTCACCTGCTTCAACCGCTCGATGATATAGTCGTCGCCAGCACCGCGTTTCTCCGTTGCGTCAATGACGAACAACACCAAATCCACCTCGTTCAAGGTGTTCTCTGCCACGGATACCATGTAATCGCCAAGCTTTGATTTCGGCTTGTGGATTCCGGGGGTATCGAGGAAGATGATCTGCCCTTCCGAAGTAGTGTGGACGGCCGTAATTTTGTTGCGGGTCGTCTGCGGTTTGTTGGAC
>JBLNEJ010000104.1:0-6502 GCA_050262535.1 Clostridia bacterium | reverse complement strand
ACTGAAGAATCTAGCGGACAGATATACCCATTTGCGTCATACCTAGATGAACCGCCGTATACCGAACGGTATGTACGGTGGTGTGAGAGGACGGGGGTTAGTCACCCCCTCCTACTCGTTTTAAACAGCAATAACCGCCTCACATGGAGGCGGCATTAATCGAGCCCGATTGTAGTTCTGGGATACTAACGATTATTCTCTTTGGCACATCTACCTCCGATAGAGGATATGAACCTTAAAGGACAAAAGTTTCCTCCCAAGGAACATCCGATGAGGTGATCCCTAAATCGTCCACGGCACATCGCCTCCGTTAAGGACTTGCGTTCCGTTTGATTTGTTGACCACCGGGCTCGATGGGTATAGTATGTCCGGCTCGATGGTGGCTATGCAAGCTTCTGCTGGTTATTGTTTCTTTTCCAGAGAAGGGTCGAGGATTTCGATCTTGGCATTCTTTTTCAGCTCTTTAACCCATTGGTTTCCGTTCAGCTGTGTTTTGTGCTCTTTGTTGTATTGCTCGGTCAGCTTTTGAACGATCATCAGCTGTTTCATCTTGTCGTGAATCGTATCGACGGTCAAGCCCTGCTTGTCCAGGAATTCAGCGAATTTTTCTTCACTGCCCAGTTGGTCGCGCAGCTTTTGCACCTCGGCTTTCACTTCTTCATCCGAAACCGTCACGCCCGATTTTTTGATCTCCTGCGCAACCAGCACTTCATTGGCCAAATAGGTAAAGCCACGCATTCCGTATTTTTCCTTCAACGTTTTGTTCAGCTGTGTTTGGGTAACAGGCTCGCCATTGATTGTGGCGACAGTAGCCTCAATGTGTTTTGGAGGTTGGACGGCGATTAAAATGACGCACGCCAAAACCAGGATCGACAAGCTAAGAATGGTTAAATCGAATTTTTTCACAATAAAGCTCCTCCATTTACAAAAATCAGTAATAGATCGTTCCTGGGCAAGTATACACCCCAATTGTGGAAAACTGATGGGAATAAGAATAAAAAATTGATGGAAAAACAAGCATTATGGTTCCAATCTTTCACTCACACCGATCAACTGTTCGATATGACATTGTGGGCACCAGGTGACATGGATGCACAGGTGAAGGGAAAGATCCGGGAAACCGTTGTCGCCTTTCGCATCGTCAATTTCCCGATAGGGGCTGTAATCGCCATAATAATCAGCCAAACGTCCGGTATCCTGCAGCGCTGCATCACATAGGGGGCAGGTGGATGAGATCGATTGCAAGGCATTGCAAACGGGACAGAGCATATGAGACACCTCCATCCCTACTGTGTGCTTGTTGAATGGCGGATATGCAAATAGACACCGGCAAACAAGGAAACGCCCCGGAAGCATTCATGGTCCGAGGCGGATCAGATGGCTACGATTTGAAGTTGTCCATGCTTGAAGAGTGACCAGGCTGCAGCTTCGCATCCGGGTTGATGTAACCCATCGCATTGTTGACTGCGGTTGGAGCTTCCCCGAAGCCGACCGCAATCAGCTTGACTTTCCCAGGGTAGGTGGCGATATCACCAGCGGCATAAATGCCCGGGATGTTCGTTTCCATTTTCGAATTCACGACTACTGAGCCTTTTTCCAGATTCAGCCCCCAGTTTTTGATCGGGCCAAGCGAGGAAATGAATCCGAAGTTGACGATGACTGCATCTACTTCCAGCTCTTGTTCTTCTTTCGTTGTAATGTTTTGGATAACGACGCGTTCGATGTTGCTGTCACCGTGCAGCGCAGTAATTTCGTATGGTGTTGTGACGTTTACCTTCGACGCCATCAGCGTTTCCACACTGTGCTCATGCGCACGGAATTTGTCCCGGCGATGGATCAGGGTGACTTGAGAAGCGATTGGCTCAAGCATCAGCGACCAGTCCACAGCGGAATCGCCGCCGCCGACTACGAGCACGCGTTGGCCTTTGTAGGAATTCAGATCGGTAACGAAATAATGCAGATTCGACTTTTCATACTTCACAGCATCGGGGTGTTCCAGTCTTCGAGGTTCAAAAGCACCAACGCCTGCAGTGATGATCACTGCCTTGGAGTAGTGTACGCCTTTATCGGTGGTAATTTCGAATACATTCTCGCCGTTCTTCTCCACATTCTCTACTTTTTCTTCCAGACAGATCGTTTGATTGAATTGGGAGAGCTGCTGCTTCAATCCATTGACCAGATCTTGTGCAAGAACTTTCGGAAAACCAGCTACGTCGTAGATGTATTTCTCCGGATACAGTGCGGAGAGTTGACCACCCAATTGCGGCATGCTTTCAATAATCTTTACACTGGCTTGTCTCATTCCGCCGTAAAATGCGGTGAACAAACCTGCAGGACCGCCGCCGATTACGGTAATATCATAGATCTGCTCGTCCTTCTGCAGAAGACTCAAATGGAAGCACCTCCGAAAAAAGTCTGAATAAGGAAGCATACCTTCCTATTATAAACATCATTGCGCAAGAAAAAAAGGCTCTTCATCACCGCCAAAATTGGAAAAAGAGCTTGCAATATTTGTCGGATTGTTGGTATTATGGCTATAATGTGAAAAGTTTGTGACGTATATTTTTTTGAAGGTAGTTGTGCATTTTTTCACAATGGAAATTTGCAGCATACGATTTGAAAGCGTAGCGATATGGCTTTGGGGAATCATAATTCATAACAGATATTGTGAAAAAAGCCACATACTTTTCCATGATCACACCACAATGACGGGTAAAGGAAGGGATCATCACAATGAGCACGCCGAAAATTCTTGTCCTGGGCGCGGGATACGGTGGACTTCTCACAACGCTTACTTTGCAAAGGAAGCTGAACTACAACGAAGCAGACGTTACGTTGGTCAACAAGCATGATTATCATTACATCACCACTTGGCTGCATGAACCGGCTGCGGGTACTTCTCCAGCTTCTCACGCACAGGTTGATCTGAACAAAATCATCGATAAAACCAAGGTCAACTTTGTCAAAGGTACCGTAGCCAGCATCCAGCCGCAGGAACAGACAGCGACTTTGGAGGATGGAACCGTTCTTTCGTACGATTATTTGGTGATCGGACTGGGTGGCGATCCAGAGACGTTCGGTATCGAGGGCTTGCGCGAGCATGCATTCAGCATCCGCAGCATCAATTCCGTTCGTCAAATCAGCGAGCACATTCGCTATATGTTTGCGAAATTTAAAAATGAACCAACTCGTACCGACTATCTCACGTTCGTTGTCGGTGGTGCAGGGTTCACCGGAATCGAGTTCTGCGGCGAGCTCGGCGACCGGGTGCAAGAGCTGTGTGAAGAGTTCCAGATCAACCGCGATCTGGTCAAAATCTATAACGTAGAAGCTGCTCCATCTGCAATGCCGGGCTTTGACAAAGAGCTTGTGGACTATGCGATGGAAGTGTTGATGAATAAAGGTGTTGAATTCATGCTCGGTACGCCGATCAAGCAATGCTCGCCGGACGGAGTCTTGCTGGCAACGGGCGAGGAGATCAAATCGAAAACCGTCATTTGGAGCGGCGGGATTCGCGGAAACGCCGTCGTGGAAAAATCGGGCTTTGAAGTCATGCGCGGGCGCGTGAAGGTTGACGAATTCCTGCGTGCTCCCGGCTATGAGAATGTTTTCGTTGTCGGCGATTGCGCCCTGATTTTTAACGACGAAGGACGCCCTTACCCGCCAACGGCCCAAATCGCTGTGCAAGAAGGAGAGAACCTCGGTGAAAATCTGGCGGCGCTCCTGCGCGGGGAAATGTTGCACCCATTCAAGCCGGAGCTGCTCGGCTCGCTCGCTTCTCTCGGAAAAGGCGAGGGAATCGGCAAAGTAGGCAGCAAGCACCTGTTTGGCTCCAGTGCAGCCCTGATGAAAAAAGCAAGCGACCTGCGTTACATCTACAAGATCGGCGGCGTCGGCCTCGCCATGAAGAAAGTGCGTTTGTAAGAGGCCCGCGATGCGACATTGCAGCGTTCAGGTAAGAGGCCTGCTGACTCGTGACGAGTTGGACCGATACAATGCATTGATGGAAGTAGGCGGTTTTCTTGAGGACCAGAAGCGGTATGATCTGGCTTACCACGTGCAAAAGGAAGTCGACATCCTGATCCTGCCGGCAATTGACCGGCTCAAGGAGAAGGGACGCGAACGGGATCGGGAAAACTTGCGCTATATGATTGACAATGGGTTGCTTGACGAAGAAGATGAATAAGAAGCTAATTTTGCAGAAGACCTCTTCCCGGTGGAAAGAGGTCTTCTTCCTATCGAATCCTATCGAACGAACGGAGGTGACCGCATGGCACGGGATTCCAAAGTATGGCTGGGCGCAGCCGGAATCGTCATTCGCGGTGAAGAGGCACTGGTTGTGAAAAAGTCGTATGGCGGGCTGAAAGGAAAATGGTCCTTTCCAGCCGGATTTGTGCAGCAGGGCGAACGAGTGGATCAGGCAGCCGAGCGTGAAGTGTTGGAGGAAACGGGCATTACGGCTCGGGCGTTGCAGGCAGTCGCGATTCGTACGGGTGTCATCAAGGAAGAAATCAGCGATAACATGGTTATTTTTTTGATGGAATATGTAAGCGGGGAGCCGATTGCCCAGGCAGGCGAGATTGAGATCGCGCAGTTTCTACCTTTGTCCGAAATTATGACAAGCCCACTGTCCACTTTATATATGAAGGCGATTTTACCCGGAGTTTTGGAGATGGCGCCGCGCTTGAGCGGCAAGGACTACCCGGTTGATCCGATTTTTGGCTACACTTCTTACAAAATCTTTTCCTAAGCTGCTTTCCAAAACCGCTCTGATTTGGTATAGTTAGTGAACATTATTGAAAATTCAGTCAAATCAGATCAGCTTTTGGAGAGGGGAAATGATGCGATGATGCCAACTGTACAGCAAGCCTGTCTCTATTGTGATGGTCAAGGATATTTTCATGTAGTGGTGGGGGGAACCGAGAGCTGTCCCCAATGTGAGGGCTCCGGCCAGGATCATGGCGTACATGCGCGACCGCTTGCAATTGCAAGATCTGGTCGTCCACAAGATTGACAAATCCTTTATGCATTGACCGCACCTACGCTTTTCGCTACACTAGACGCTAGAAGAGCACATTCAACATGTATGGTGAACAGTTCGATGCTCTGGAAAAAGCGGAGGCGGCTATGCATATTATTCAATTTTTGATTTCGATTGTATTGTTTACGGCTTTGGCATTCGGGATCGGCTTTATATTAAATATGGTGCTGCGTACGACGTGGCTGCCAGTAGTCGTTAGTGTCGGTGTCGTCGTCGGTGCCCTTGTTTATAAGGGCATTGTACCAGGGATTTTTGATGTGATAATCCTGGCCTTTGGATTGGCTGGATCGGTCATGAGCGGCTGGACAATCCAGTTGCTGCGCAAAAAAGGATACCGGATGTTTTAACGTAACGAAAAGAGAACAAGCAAAACGCAAGCAGGCGAGTAAGACCGCCTGCTTGCGTTTTTTTCATATGCGCATGGGCGCGTTGGTCTTCTAAATTACATATGGCCAGCTGCTTGAATGGCGCTGTCCCAGGACGGATAGTAGTAAAGTGCGTTGCGCATCAATTCGGGGTCGGTTGATTTCACCGATTTTTTGGCCAAGGTGCCGCCTGTTTCCTGAATGCCGCGAATACGGGTCAGTACCTGATCGGAACTCATCGATGGATTCATTTGCCAACACTCCTTTAATATGGGATTATTCTTATTCTGCTGCATAGGTAAGGACTTCAAACCAAACTCGAAAAACGCGAAACATTCGGATCAGTCGAATCATTTGTATAAATAAATGTATAGTTCTCTCATTTCTGGACATGACTAGTGATGAGAGGAGGTTCATTGCTGAATGAACATGAATGGATGGAAACGATTTGCAAGCGCTGCAGCGCTCGGCTTGATGCTCCTGACCGGGTTTGCCGCAACCGGGTTCTCCTACAACGTGGCCGAGACGTATTCTACGCAAGATGCCTATGGAGTAAAGGAAAAACGGGATGGAGAGAGCGTCGTCAAAAAACGGACGGTGTCCACAAGCTCTCTCACACAGGTTATTGACAAAAAGGAAGAAGATATAGCAGCTTTTGAGCAATTCCCGCGCGTTCGTGTTGTCGCAACCGGCTATTATGCTGGAGTCGAGTCGACGGGCAAAACGCCGGAGCATCCCTCGTACGGCATCACGTATTCAGGAGTAAAGGTGAAACGCGCCACCTATTCGACTATCGCCGCCGATCTGCGGGTGTTCCCGCTCGGCACCGTGCTCTATATCCCGGGGTATGGCTATGGTGTGGTTGCGGATAAAGGCGGGGCGATCAGAGGCAACAAAATCGACCTGTATTTTGAAACGAAGGCGGATATTTACGCCCAATGGGGCAAAAAGACGCTGGAGGTGTATGTCGTTCATCGTGGCGAAGGAAAGGTCACGGAAGCGATGATGAAAGGCTTGAATGAAAAAGGAATTGCGGCAATGGGTCAGTCGATTCATTGAGTGCAGCAGCTTGCAAAAAACGGACAGCCACAGGTGT
>JBLNEJ010000103.1:0-5074 GCA_050262535.1 Clostridia bacterium | reverse complement strand
ATTTTCCGCATATTATCGCTGCGCTGCTGGTCTATCTCGTCGGCGGCTACAACGAGGAGAATGAATGGCATCGCCGATTGGCGGCTGGCGGCTTCCGTGACATTACGCGGATCGCTTCAAGCAACCCGCGTATGTGGCGTGATGTCCTGCTCAACAATCGTGAGTACATGCTGAAAATGGGTGACGATTGGCGCAAAGCGATGGATCAGATATTGGATCTGGTTGCGAACGGAGATGGGGAAGAGATCGAGAAGTTCTTTCGGGATGCCCGTAATTTCCGCGAAGGATTGCCTGAGCGTCAAAAAGGAGCACTTCCTGCGTTATACGACCTGTATATCGACATTCCTGACCATCCTGGCGAAATCGGCCGCATCACGACACTGCTCGGGACGAAGGATATTAACATCACCAACCTGCAAATTCTCGAAGCGCGCGAAGATTTGCTAGGCGTTCTGCGCATCACCTTCCGCAATGAGATTGAACTGGAAAAAGGAGAAGAGCTGCTGCGCTACTTCGACTATAACGTTTACCGCAGAGAATAAAGGGAATAGGGGAGTGGAACTGTGTTACGCATTCAAAAAGCATCACGCATCGAAGGGACTGTTCGGGTTCCCGGTGACAAGTCGATTTCCCACCGGGCTGTCATGTTCGGAGCGCTGGCAGAAGGGACAACCACGATCAGCGGATTTTTGCCAGGAGCGGATTGCTTAAGCACGATCAGCTGTTTTCGACGCATGGGGATCTCGATCGAGCAGCAAGCGGATAAAGTCATCGTCGACGGCAAAGGATGGTATGGGCTGCAGGAACCAGCGGAAAGACTGGACGTCGGCAACTCGGGCACGACGATTCGTTTGATCTCGGGTATATTATCTACTCAACCGTTTCATACCGTACTGGAAGGAGACGAGTCGATTGCCAAGCGGCCGATGCGTCGAGTGGTTGGCCCGTTGCGTCAGATGGGCGCCAAAATCGACGGGCGCAAAAACGGTGAATTCACCCCAATGGCGATCCGTGGTGGTGACCTGACAGGCATCCAGTATGTTTCCCCAGTTGCCAGCGCACAAGTGAAGTCGGCCATTCTGCTTGCGGGCTTGCAGGCAAAAGGTGTGACAAGCGTAACGGAGCCACATTTGTCCCGTGACCATACCGAGAGGATGCTGGCAGCCTTTGGCGTGAACGTCATTCGTGACGGCTTGACGGTTTCGGTAGAAGGTGGTCAGCGCCTGACAGGGCGTACCATTTCCGTACCTGGTGATATTTCTTCAGCCGCTTTTCTGATCGCGGCAGTCATGATGGTGCCAGGAAGCTCGCTTGTGATCGAAAATGTGGGACTCAATCCAACGCGCACCGGTATCATCGACGTGGTTCGTGCGATGGGCGGGCGTATCGATTTGGTCAACGAGCGAATAGAGAATGAGGAACCGGTGGCAGACCTGCATGTTTATCATTCAGAGCTCGTTGGCACTGTCATTGAAGGGGAGATCATTCCGCGATTGATCGATGAAGTTCCCGTCATCGCGGTACTCGCGACTCAAGCGAAAGGGACGACCATCATCCGTGATGCGGAAGAGCTCAAGGTGAAAGAAACAGACCGGATTGCGACGGTTGTTTCCGAGCTTTCCAAATTCGGGGCGAATGTGACGCCAACCGACGATGGCATGATCATTGAGGGCAAGACGTCGTTAAAGGGTGCTGCAATCGACAGCCTGGGTGATCATCGCATCGGCATGGCGATGGCTGTTGCCGGCCTGGCAGCGGAAGGAAATACGACAATCTCCAATGCGGAAGCAATCAACGTATCTTTCCCGGGTTTTGCAGAACTTGTCGATTCCATCACCAAGAAATAGAGAGAGGGGCAGCCTGCTGAAGGCTGCTCTTTTTTTCTACAAAAACTAAGATAAAAAAATATTTGACAGTTGATAAGTTTTGAATATAATAAGAAGTACAGTATGGTTTCTCTCCACTCCTATCCAATATAATAAAAGCACATATGTGCTACCGCCGTTTGAATGCGCTTACATATCAATGGCGGTTCTTTTTTTTTCTCCCCTCCATATGCTTGTACTATGGCACCTGCGAAAGCATAGAGCGGGAGGGAATAAGATGAAACAAAGCATGATTCGTATCCGTAATGGCAGCCTTGTATCCGCCTTTGGTGTCAGGGAGGCGGATCTATGGATTCAGTCTGGAAAAATCGTGAGAATCTCCTGTGAATTACCAGAAGTAATCTATCCCCGTTACATGTCTCCCATCGAAACGTTCGATGCATCGGATTATTACATCCTTCCCGGATTTATTTCCTTCACCCGTCTGCATTCACAACAATTCAGCCACGTCAAGCATTATGCAAATGAGCTTCAACAAATCCTGCAGCGCGGGGTTACAACCATCATTGATTCCATTCAGATTGAGTCTTGGATGAATCGGAAGCAATGGGCATACCAGCAAACCCTGCATATAAATAGTACGATTGATTATGCTTGCAAATATTCTCTTTCAGCTGCGCAATTTACTCCAAGGACGCTCCGTATGCTTGCTGAAGACGGGATCAAGCTTGTTGAACTTGTCGTCCATCGCGCCGAACAACTGGACGAGCTCGAATGGGGCATGCTGTCATGGGTATTTCAAGCATACCGTTTGTCCGTTGAGTTGCGTCTGGAAGGGAAGGAAGCGAATCGTTCCGACAACAGAAGAGCAATCATAGATCGGTGGATCACGGTTACTTCACGAGAAAAAATTCGCACCATTTTACCAGGCGTTAATCCGTTTGGGAAGCATCCATTAGACCCTTACTATCAGATCAGCAAGCTTGAGGCGCATCAATGCCAAGCGTCGGTGGCCTATCTTATGGAGCATTGGTTCCACAATTTATCCGTCATGTGTGAGGTCGATCAAATTGCTCTGTCGAAACAGAGACAGACGTGGTATCCTGAGGACGTACTTTCCCTCATCGTTCGTCTTGCCAGTGTAAATCCAGCCAAAGCGGCTGGATGCTATCCGCGAAAAGGGACATTACTTGGCGGTTCAGATGCCGATCTCGTATTCTTACATAAAGATGAATGGTTGACAAATTTTGATCTTTCCACTATGTTAAAATTTAACGAAATGTGTACGTTTGACCGGGTCATGTCACGTGGAAAATGGGTGTATCGAAACAACGAACATCTTTCTACACCTGGGTCTGGTAGCCTTATTCGCCCCATCCATCCATATAATTACGTGTTATAACCCCAAAACGGGGGTTTTTCTTCGATTTCGAATGGAAGGGCAAGTCTTGAATAATTTGTCGAAACATTTTCGCTCGCTCATGCGTCATACGATTCAGAAAAACTTTTTAAAACACGCGCAACTTTTCGAAACCCTGTCGGTCTAATTATGTAGATCAAACAGGGGATTGGAATCGCCTAGGGGGTATACCTGAGAATGACCGATTCCCAGTTAATTCGTGCTATTAAAGAGGGTAATCTTGAAAGCTACGCAGAGATCATCCGCCGATATGAGAAGAAAATTTTCGCATTTGTGAGCCACATGCTGCGCCAGGCACACCTCGAGCATATCGCCGAGGATATTTGTCAGGAAACGTTCTACAAGGCATATAAAAGCATTGAGTCTTTCCGGGATGTGGAAGCGACATTCTCAACGTGGCTGTACACGATCGCCCGAAATACCGTGTTAAGCGAGCTTCGCAAAAGCCGCAATGCGGATGTGTACCTAGAGGACACGCTGCAAGTACCCGCCGTGTCTCACGAACGTTTGCCAGAGCAGCAATTGCTGAAAAATGAACGTGAGGTTCTCGTGCGGCAAGCGATAAACAGCCTGCCGGAGAAGCAGCGTTCCGCGTTGATTTTGCGAGAATACGAACAAATGGATTACAATGAGATTGCCACAATTCTTGATTTGACTGTTAGCTCCGTGAAGTCGCTATTATTCCGTGCGAGACAGAGCATCAAGATTGAATTGGAATCCTATTTCATAGAGAACCGATTGGAAGAAGCCGAAGGGATGACGAAGACATGAAATGCGATGAAGCGCAAGAGCTGCTAACTGAATATCTTGATGAACAACTGCCGGAAATGACCCGCAGACGTGTTGATCATCATTTGGCCAAGTGCCCAGCTTGTCGTGCCGAGTATTCGATCTGGCAGGAAAGCAACGAGTGGATCCAGGTGGAGAAGGATCACTATGCAGCTGTTGCGGCGCCATCTATCGTCGATGTAGTGATGGCGCGGATCATGTCTGAAGAAAAATGGGCAATCCCGATCGGAAGAAAGGTCTTTACCATTACAGCGAGGATGCGATGGATGTCTGCAAGTGCGGCAGTCATCCTGCTGATGCTCTGTTCGTTCTCCTTGATCAACCAGACGAGTGCTCAAGGCGAATTGGCAAATGGTACGTTGCCTCAAGGAAATACGTTCACCATGGTTGCCTCAAATAAAGCCCAGGTTATATCGGCTTCTATGCAGACCGATGATGGCACGTACGTCGTCGAACCAAAGGCGGACGTCAATGAGAAAGAGATCGAAGTGGCTTCACCGAATTTTTACACATCAAGCGAAGACACAGAATCTCCAAAAGCGAACCATGGTCTAATCCTCAGCTTTTTTGGTATACTGATTACCGTATTGTCGATGAGCTGGTTAAACCGAGCTTGAATACTGTACATGTGAAGACCGTCAATCGACGGTCTTTTGTGACAACAAAAAAAGAAGACGAACGGAGGTGTGCGCCCATGCCAAAAAAGTGGCTGCAAGTTATTGATGAAGCAGTTAAAAAAATTGAGAACAATGAAATTGAATTAGGGATACAAGTGTTACACAAGGTCCAGGAGCATGGCAAAGCGCTTCCGGAAGTGATGCTGTATCTTGTGGATGTTTGGTATCAGCTGGGCCACCTGGAGGAAGCGAGCGAATTGGTCAACGAAATCCTCGAGGCGCATCCTGAAATGGGGACGGAGCTGAAGGCGGAATTTTCCTTGATGCAAGCCGAAATGGCCCTGGATGACGGTGATTTCGATCAGGCGGAAAGTCTTCTGTTCCCGATGCTGGAATCGGGCTATGAAGGAATTCAGCTGTAT
>JBLNEJ010000102.1:0-13666 GCA_050262535.1 Clostridia bacterium | reverse complement strand
AGCCGAGCTTGCGTTGTAGATGTCAAAATTCGGGTCAGGATAGCTGGCAGAAGCATTGTCATTGGTTTTGACATTGATTTTGATCTTGCCGGTTTGGGCAAGCGGCAATGTTTTGACCAAGAGCTCATTGCTCCAGCTGCTAATCAGTTTGTCATTTTTGGCCCGGACTCGATATTTGTGCTGCGTATCGGCAGCCAAACCATCGTGGACATAGATGGTTTTCGTCACGTTTTCGACTACGGTCCCATCGACTTCGAGATCATACGCAGTCGCTTCGCTCACGCTGTTCCATGTCAGGGAAATGCTCGTTGTTGCAGGGACTGCCTTGAAATTGTCCGGTACAGGCATTGTCTGGTTCTGCGTGCTTGACACCGTAACCATGCCTGCGGACGGATTCAGATGATACGATTGGGAACGATCCTGGTTCCATACGTTGACTTCTACTTTGTATTTGCCGGTTACGGCATCCGTTGGGACTGTCCAGCCCAGCGCAACATGCTCGGCTTGCTGCGTACCGAACGTCTTGGTTTCTTCCTTGCTTGCAACTTTTGCACCTGCTGGATCCAGCAGGTTGATCTCGACCAGTGCATCCATCCCGACGGTAGCGGTTACCGCCGCGTCAACGGTTACGGCTTCTCCCGGCAACACGGTGGAAGGGGTAGCAGTTGCACTGCTCGTGAAGGTCGGTACAGGCGTTCCAGCTTGTACCGCAAACGTTGCGGCTCCGGCATGCCACTTGTGCATCCCGCTCCAGCCTGCGCCGAATACGCCAAAGCTGATCGTATATGTTCCAGCTGGAAGAGTAGCAGGTACGTTCCAATCGAACGATACCGTTTTCTCTTCATTTGCATTTACTTGAATGTTGTCTTTGATTAACTGATCGACTCTTTTCAAGGATGGATCAAAAATCTCGACATCAATCAGCAGAGAAGTAGCTTGGGAAGCGGTCACATTCGTTTGGATTGAAAGGGGGCTTCCAGCGGTCACCACGGAAGGGGTTGCGGTTGCCGATGTGTTTGTAATTTGCAGCGGGCCGTCAACGACCTCTGCCAATGTTTTGCCAGATACTTCCTGGATCCAATCACCGGTCACATTGTCGTTTTTGGCACGAACTTTGTAGGTGTGTTGGGTATCAGGCAAAAGCTCTTTGTGGGTGTAGAAGTTGTCAGTCAGGCTGATCATCGTTCCATCTGCCACAAGATCGTAGCCTGTCGCACCGCTGACCTGATCCCAGGTAAGGGAAATCGATTTCACAGCTGCATCTGTTTTCAGATTCGCTGGAACACCAATTGTCGGTGCGGGCTCACCGCTGCCGCCTTTGGTTACCTTGATGGTCGTAGCACCTGCATGCCACTTGTACATGGAGCTCCATCCGGCTCCGAAAATACCAACACTGACAACATATTCACCTTCCGGCAAGTCAGCCGGAACATTCCAAGTGAACGGTACAGTCGTGGATTTCCCCGCTCTTACTTTTACTTTGTCTTTAAACATTTGATGTATTTTTTTAAGAGAAGGATCAAAGATTTCAACATCGACCAGCAGGGAAGTTGATTCAGAGGGGGTAACCTGCACTTCCACCGTGGTTTTTGAGCCGGCAGCGACTGTGGATGGCGTAGCTGTTGCAGCTGTTTCCACCGTTACCTCTGCGCGGGCGATACCCATTGCGCCAGAGAAACCGAAGCTGCCCAGCAACAGAAGGAACGCCATGATCATAGCTAACATTCGGGCTCCGTTTTGTTTGTGAGTCAGTAGCACGATTAATACTCCTTTCTTTTTGAGAGATAAGGTATGAAGAATGGTTACAGAATATCATCCACTGTTAGAGAGCCATAAGTATACGAAAGTATAGAAAAAAGATACCAAGCCTTTTTGCCTAGATTGCAAGAAAACGCTTACGTTGGCAATGTGGTAACGGTTATCGCAGCTCTCCCTCGTCTCTATGCAAAAAATAGGGTTGAAGAAATGCGCCAAACGGTTCACTGTGGATTGTAGTCTGCATCACATTCTGTTTGTAAGGGTCCTATCTTTCTCTGCAAAAAAAAAAAGCGATCTGCCCCGGCTCACTGCCGAAACAAGATCGCTTTATTGTTTTGTTGGATCAGTCCATTATTCGTAGGCAATCAACAAGGAATGCTGACACGCCGTATGCAAATCGCGCCAAATCCGGTTGATGGCCGTATCCTCCATCGTTGCCTGTATCCCCAAAAAGTGATAGACCGACTGTGCGCATTGCAGGGAAGCACTTGCTGCCCGCTGACATTGCTGCGACACGTGCTGCTGCTTTTCTTCATGAAACGCCCCATCGATGTGCAACGCCCACGATTCATCGACCAGTCGGAGAAACAGCTCAGCAGCCGCTTCAAAATGTGCTTCCGCCGTCGCAATCGTGTCCATCACAAAAGAAGCCCGTTTCGGATTCGCCCGATTCCATGCCACCGCGTTCCGCTGGACAAGCGCCTTGGCTTCTTCAACAAAATGACGCCCAATCCCCACAGCAACTGCTGCAAACGATGCTTGGGCAAACGGCAGGAAAGGGTATCGATAAATCGGCTCCTCATGATAAGCAAGCTGCTCAAAAATCGAAAAGGTTTGATCTTGCGCCACAAACACATCATTCACTACAATCGAGTGACTCTCCGTTGCCTTCAACCCAAACGCTTTCCAGTCATCCACAATCGCAACCTGATCCGGCCGCAAAATGAACGAGCGAATCTCCGGCGATTCCGCCAATTCGTCTGATTCGATGACACAGTTGGCGGTAAACACCGTGGCATGGGTAGAACCGCTGCAATATTTCCATTGCCCACTCACACGATATCCGCCTGGAACAGGCTTCGCAACTCCCGACGGATGACCGCTTCCCGCGATAACAGCGCTACGTGGTGCATACACCTGCTCTGCAACCCCGCTTGTCAGAAACGGCACAAAAAAACCGCCCCCGGAACCGATCGTGACCAGCCAGCCGAAGCTGCCGTCCACCCATGAGGACCGTTCAAACAGTCGCACCGCATCTGGCAACGTCATCATTCGGCCGCCCAGCGCTTCCGGCACGAACAGCTTGAACAGCTTCTGCTCGTATATGTATGCCAGCACATCGTCCGTCAGTTTGCCTGTCTGTTCGATCAACAGCGATTGTTGCCTGATCCGTTCTGCAACATCTTGCGCAATCCACTCCACTTGTCTCACTCCTGCATCTTTGCTGTCAGTCACGCTTTTCCCGCTTATAGGAGCCGCGTCAATGCAATATCTCTTTCAATATGGGTCGTCAGAATACCGAGCTTCGGAACCGGCACCTCAGCCTTTCCTGTCAGCAACAGCTTCAACGCGAGGTACGGAAAATTCACCCCGGAACGGCAGGATGCAAACAACCCACCGGAAGCACGCGGATTGATCTCCAGCAGCTTGGGAACCCCCTGCTTGTACTTGATTTGCACATTAAACAGGTAAGATAGCTGCAGCCGTTGATGCACCGCTTCGGCAATTTGCAGCAGCTCCGGATTGTCCTCAAGCTCGCGTATACGGCCCTCGACCTTTTTGCGCGGCACTGCCGCCAGCAGCTTCCCGCCATACGCAAGACAGTCGATGCTGTACTCGTACCCGTCCAAATACTCCATCACCATCATATCATCAAACTGCGCGCGTGTAGACAGAGCCCGAAGCGCTTCATCCAGCGTAATGTGTACGTGTGAGGAACGAAACAGCTTGTCATACGGATCAAGCTTCTCCTCCAGAATATAAAAACCTGCTCCGCCTTCTCCGCATGCCGGCTTGAAGCAGACCTTCTCGCCTTTTTGCTTCAGCCTCTCATATGCAGCCTGAAAGTCCTCCGCCGTATTTACGATCGCATAATCGGGCAATGGAACCTCCGGCACGTGTTGAAACAATTGAAACAGCTTGCCTTTGTCCGAGATTTGCGCCAGCAAGCCGTGCTCTTGTCCGATCATCACCTGTGTACCCAGCTGTTCAAACTCCTTGATATGCTGAGATAGTTCCACCAATCGATAGTTTGGGAGGAACACATCGATCTGATGCTTCTTGCAAAAGGCGAGGCAGTAATCAATATAGTCCGGCACCTCAAGCGTCGGCTCCAGCTCCGCATAATCGGCGATTTGCAGCATGACGCTATGCCGCTTGGGGTGTGTCACATAGATCTCGAACGGAATCCCATCCGGGTTGGTGCGAATCATCTCCACGATCGGATAGGCCGTCGCAAACGTACGATTGAACCAGATTCGTTTTTTCATTCAGGCAATAACCCCTTTTTGTTTGGCTTCTCCCCATCAAATCGAAAAGAAAAGCGAGCGTCTGCCGACCTCGCTTTTCTCTTATATTCATGATTGTTACGCAACGTCTTCCTTCGAACCGACTTGATCGCCTGCTTTCCGTTTTTTCATCGTGTGCACGATGAACGTACCGAGGAACGTGAGCACGAGGACGGAGAAGAATTGATACGACTCGATGTGGAAGCCTGCAGCGCCTAGGAACATTTTGATCGAGATGAGCGCAATCAGTACGAATGCGGTTGTTTCGAACTCCGGAATGCGTTCGATCAGCTTCAGGAAGACCTGGGCGACACCCCGCATCATCAACACGCCGAGAATCCCCCCCAGGAAGAGAACCCACACCTGGTTGCTGACACCGAATGCCGCGAGAACGGAGTCGATGGAGAAGGCAATGTCCATCATCTCAACGGCAAGAACCGTTTGCCAGAAGCCTTTTCCTTTGTTCTCCATTTCGCCTTCTTCGTCTCCGCTGTTTTTGAACACGCGGTACAGCAGCCAAACGATGAGCAAGCCGCCTGCAATTTGAATCGCAGGAATCGGGATATAGTACAAGCACGCTGCCATTCCCAGATAGAGCAGCACATCGATTGCTTTTTGCGCCTTTTCGTTATGACCAAAGAAGTGATCTGCGGCAATCTTGAGCAAGTAGAGAGCACCCATCACCTTGATGGCCGTCATCTTGACCAGGAACACCCCTAGACCAATCGCCAGGAAGCGGAAGAGATACGCCCCGATCAATCCGTAAAACAACGCGCGTTTTTTTTGCTTATCCGGCAAATGATTGACCATTACGGCCAATACAAGTGCATTGTCTGCGGAAAGCAATCCTTCCAGAATGACCAATGAGAGAATAACTGTCCAGTTAGCAGGGTTTGTTAGTACCCCTTGCAGAACCTCCCACGAAAAAAAGCTAGAATAGGTCTCAATCAGCCCATTCAAAAATTCCATTTTGTTTTTCCCCCTACGTTATTTGCTCCCTGCTGCCCAACGCATGTTCCATCCGTAGTAGCGGTCCATCTGTTCATGTCCATTGAAATATTCAACAAGTCGTTTGATTTGGAACGTATCGCCTGTTCGCTCAATCATGGCAATGGCACACATGATCTTCCGCGGATCGTGGACATCCATCCGCACGACGATTTCCGGATTGTCCGCCTGCTTGATCGTGACCACGCCATCCGTTTCCGCCCATTTGGCCACACCCTCATAGATGTACGCGTAGACCAGGACACGATCGAATTCCCGCACATGGTTGCCGTTGATGCGAAGATTTTCTCCATCGGAACGTGCCCCCGTACGGTCATCCCCATCGAGCTCAATGAACGGGAAGTCATGGTATTCGCCGAAATTCCCGCCGAGCGCCTGAATACATCCCTTGTGTCCGTCTGACAGCTCGTACAAACAGCCCAGATCAAGGTCGATGCCTTCTGTTTTGTCAAAGCCCAAGAAGCCGATCGATTTTTTCGTTTTGCGATTCCAGTTCAAATTCACGCAGATTTGCCCCAGCGCACCGCTTGATTTCTTCAGGCTGATAGTTTCGCCCTTCTTTTTCAGCTCAACCTTGGTCAGGTTAATCGGAGGCGCAGGTGGTGCAGGCGGGGCCGGCGGTTGCTCAACCTTTGGTGGTGCAAGCGGTTGATTGTAGCTCGACTGCTGGGTTGGCGTATGATCCTGCGCTACCTCCACGCCAAAATTCCCGCACAATGCCGCCAGACCTCCGTTAAATCCACTGCTAATGGCGCTAAACTTCCATTCGCCTTTGTAGCGATACAGCTCCCCGGCCACGATTGAGTTTTCGGTCGAAAAATCGACGAGCGGAAACCGGATCAGCTCGACGAGTGTAACAGGGTGAAGGATTCGCAAGTAGAGATCGGATACCTGGCGAAACGTTTGTCCCCGAGAAATTGCGTCGTAAATCGTGATGGTAAAGGCGATTTTTTCTACGTCAGCCGGTATCGCCGAAAGCTCCAGTTCATACTGCTGATTGTCTCCCGATCCGTCACGCAAGGCGACCGATCCATTTAACGATTTCGGATTTCCATAAAAAATGAAATCCTCTTCACGGTTTACTTTCCCGCTTGTCCCAAGCTGAAACGCGGATGCATCGAGTTCAAGTCCGCTGCCCGCTTGCCAGCCAAGACCGACAATCACCTTGGTCTGGCCAGGGAATTGCTTCGTGACATCAACCTTCTGCCCCTTCACAACCATCATCGTCATCGCTATCACCTATATCAACAATGTAAGAAAAACTCTTGCCCCTTCTTTAAGCGAAAGAAAGGATGCTAGTCCCTTTTATCCAACTAGCATCCTCAGGTCGGTACGATTTAGCCCGCTTGCAAACCAAAGTTGTTGCAAAGCGCTTTGAGGCCACCGGAAAAACCGCTGCCGACCGCAGCGAATTTCCATTCACCCTGATAGCGATAGATTTCACACACAACAATGGCGGTTTCCACGGAGAAGTCCTCACCCAGGTCGTAACGGAGCACTTCCCGATTGGTGGTTTCATCGACGACACGAACAAACGCGTTGGAGACTTGTCCAAAGTTTTGACGTCTGGCTTCCGCCTCATGGATCGTAATCGTAATCGCGATTTTTTCCACTTCAGCCGGCACTTTGGTCAGGTCAATTTTGATTTGCTCATCATCGCCATCGCCTTCACCCGTCAGGTTGTCACCTGTATGAATAACCGAACCGTTACCGCCCTGGAGATTGTTATAGAAAACAAAGTCCTGAATGCCGGTTGCCTTGCCGCCAGCACGGAGCAGGAACGCAGCAGCATCAAGGTCAAAATCGTTTCCCCCGCTGTATCTGTTCGTATCCCATCCGAGACCAACGACCAGCTTGGTTAGGTTCGGGTTCCCTTTTGTCAGATCAATTTTTTGGCCTTTCGATAAGCTGATTACTGACATGGCCGTTCACCCTTTCAGCAAAAAGTATGGGATTAGCCGATGTTTACACCGTAATCGCGGGCGAGGCCACCGAGACCGTCTTTGTAGCCTGCACCTACCGCGCTGAATTTCCACTCGCTACCGTGACGGTACAGCTCGCCGACAACAATAGCCGTTTCGATCGAGAAATCTTCACCCAGGTCATAGCGGATCAGCTCCTCGCCGCTGCTTGCGCCCATGACACGTGCATATGCGTTGGAAACTTGTCCGAAGTTTTGATTACGGGCAGCCGCATCATAAATCGTGATCGTAAAAGCAACTTTTTGGACGCTTGCGGACACTTTGGACAGATCGATGTCAATCACTTCATCATCGCCGTCGCCAGCACCCGTGCGGTTGTCACCGGAGTGAACGACAGAACCGTCCGGGCTCGTAGGGTTGTTGAAGAATACGAAGTGCTTGTCGTCCACCACTTTGCCTTGATCGTTCAGCAGGAATACGGACACGTCCAGGTCGAATTCGCCGCCGCCATCATATTTGTTGGTGTCCCAGCCAAGGCCGACCTTGATTTGGGTCAACCCAGGATTCGTTTTTGTCAAATCTACCTTTTGTCCTTTTTGCAAAGATACTGCCATGTGAAATTCCTCCCAATCATTGAAATTTTATTTAAATATAAGTATACCCTAATAGATGTTATGTGTAACGTCTGACCAGTTGGGAAATGGACGTATCGGAAGTTCCTTCACCAATGGCTGCAAACTTCCATTCGCCTGAATGGCGATACAGCTCTCCGACGATCAGCGATGTTTTTCCTGAATAATTTTCTGTGAGATTGTACTTGCACAGCTCTTGACGAGAAGCAGGGTTCACGATGCGAATGTACGCATTGCCGATCATCCCGAAATCTTGGCGACGCTTGACGCAATCGTAGATATTCACTACGAAAATCAGCTTGTGCACATCGGTTGGAACACGGGAGAGGTCTACGGAAACCTGTTCGTCGTCGCCGTCGCCATCACCAGTAAGGTTATCGCCCGAGTGAACGACACTGCCGCATCCGCTTCTTTTGTTGCCAAAATAGACAAGATTTGTTTCTTTTGTAAATTTTCCGTTTTCGTTCAGCATCATGACAGACGCATCGCAGTCAATGTTGGCTTGTCCGCCGCCAAACAGTCCACCAAGCAGACCGCCGGATTTCTTGACCGGGTCCCAGCCAAGACCGACCATCACCTTACTCAAGCCTGCATTTCCTTTGGTCAGGTCAATTTTTTGACCTTTTTGCAAACTGATTACAGACATGTTCACCCTCCCAATCTGTTCGGGCATATTCGCCCACGCTTATTGGATCTATCTCGATTATTTCATTGCACTCCGATAAAAGCTACCTCTATTTGAAAAAAACCGTTTTTTTGAATCATTGCGTAATTCCGATCAGCTGACGATAAGACGAAAGCACCGTTTGCAAAATTTCTTCGGACGCACTAATTCCCTCTGCATGTGTGAATTGAAGGCAACTGACATCGCCGCCATCGTTTCTTCGTTGCTGAAGCTCCCCGTGCGGCGGGACGATCGCCAGCCTGGCACCTTCCAGCAAGGGCAAATCCAGCAGGGAATCACCCGCTGCGACAATGTGGCCATCTTGCTCAAGCCTGCTGACATACAGCACCGCATCACGCTTGTTTACCGCCTGGGGCACGAGATACAGCTTGCGCCCCTGAATCGACATGCTCCAGTTTTGGCGGGTCACCCAACGCTCGAAGTCGGCAAGCTCGTCGACAGGCATTTGCGTGCGGTCGATGATGCTGTAAAAGAACAGATCCTCCGCTGTCTTTTCCCTGATCACCCATTCGGGATTGCTGATCTCTGCGAAACGTGCAAGCATCTCGTCAAATGGACCGCAATCATGGATCAATCTGCTGTGTACAAGCTGGCTCCACTGTTCGTCGACACGGCCGTCCCGGATGACATGCCCCCCGTTGCTGGTGATGGCATAGCGCGGCGCAATCTCATCCTGAAAAATCACAATCCGTCGGTACTGTTCGATTGTTCTCGTCGTTACGGGTACAAACAGCAGCTGCTGGTGAATCTCCTGAAGCAATTCAATCGCCTTGATCGTCATGTGTGAGATCGGTGCACCGTCCAACACCTCAACCACCCGATAGGGAGGCGTACTCTCGTTGAGAAATCGCGCCCCGTAGAGAAGGGTCTGGTCCAGATCACTTGCAAAAATCATTCGTTTTCCCCTTTCATCGTTCGGATGATGCCGCAGCATGAATAGCTCATATCCGAACGCTCCTCTACCGCTACTCCGCGATCTCTGGCGAGCATGATGATATGGGTGAGGTTCGGGTTGTCGATTGAATCGACAAGAATTTTCCATGGCACTCTGCGCAAAAGCACGCGCGTCGTTTCCCCGACTCCCGGCTTGATCAGATTCACATCGTCAATCCGGAGCTCTTCCTGAATCCGTCTGATATCCCGCATACCCTTCCAGGTCGGCACATGGTCGCAAGCGTGGCTGATCAGCTCGTGGGACTTGCTTTTGGCCTCATCGGCGATTTCGGCAAAGTAGGCTGAAATCGTATCGACGAACAGGTTGGATACATCCTGCCCGTCCCATTCCTTGTAAAATTTGGCCCCATGAAATTCCCCTGCTGCGATGAGATCATCTCGCTGTACCGTGCGGCTGATCAAACCGGACACCGTTGAGTTCAGGCATGCGCTCGGAATCAGAAAATCTTCCCTTGTCCCAAACGTTTGCACACAATGTCCCGGATCGGCCAATACCGCCAAATCCGCATCAAGCTGCGTATGATACGTCTGGTTAAAGCGGGAAATCGCTTCATGCAGAACGGAGGTAATCGCACCCTTGCCTGTCCAGCCGTCAACGAATTGAATGCTTTTGCCTGGATGATGGTTGAGCATATAGTGCAGGGCGTTCTCATCGATTCCTTTGCCGCGAATGATCGAAATGCTGTAGTGCGGCACATCGAGCCGATGAATCTGCTGCAAATAACGGCGGATCAGAATGCCGATCGGCGTACCGGCTCTCGCCAGGGAAGCCAGTACGAGCCCGCTTCCCCTACGCGCGAGGATCGATTCCGCCACAACGCCGGCAGCAACCGCCACCTTCCGCGCTGTCTCCTGCAAGGCTTGGTGAAAAAGCGCAATGTACTCGTCAGAGGGTTGATACTCAACAGGCAGCATTTCGGAATAATGCGTACCTGCCTGAATCATTTCCTCTCTGTCTTCCGTATTTGTCTCGACGATCAGGCCGCTGATTTCTTTCAACAAAAACGTCACATCATCCGCTGGATAGCTGCCCATTTTCACGGGCTTCATGATATCGATTTCTACGGCGTACGCTGACCCTTGATCCATTCCGTTCCCCTCCCTTATCCCGGTTACTCAAACGTCACAACGTATTTGTGCGGGACAGGCAGCTGGGCCAAGGCAGCGTACAAGCTGCGCATCCGCTCTGGGCTTGTCCCTCGTTCCATGAACACGAACAAATCCTCATACCGTTGTTCCGGGATATTGTACAGAAAGTTGCGTACGGCAGGATCATCGGGACTGTCATAGGCGTACGCGTTCTTCACGGCATATTCGTCCTTCGATGACGGATGGATCGGGCTTCTGGTTGTGGACTGATACCAGACGTCATCACCCATGAACGCCGCAATCACCATCGGCACGTACATGAATTCACCGGTCCCCATGCACAAAGCAGGGCCGCCGCTGCGATACTGCTGCATGGATTCACCCAGCTTCTGGAGCGTACCATGCAATGCTCGCTGCTGCTCTGCGGTCAAGCCGAACCGCCCCGTCTCCAGCAAGTACGGCTGGCCATTCTCCACGCCTGCCGTGTCAAGAGAGGAAAAAGACACCTTGGTCAGCATCGCGGTGTCGAGCGTAATGACGGTTGGCTCTGCTCCCGACTGAACGGAAGCGGATTTTCCCGTTTCACTCAGCGCCTCACCAAGAGAGCCCTTCACCTCGATTTCCCCTTTGAGCAAGGAAATCGGCGTGATCGTAATCCCCAACTCTTCTTCTAACTCCAGAAATTTGCGGTTGTCCTCTTGTGAGCGCCAGTCCAGCAAGGACGCGACAATGTAATGCCTGCGTGGAAAATGCTGCTGTATTTCGCGAATGATGTTGAGCGCTGTCTTGCCTGTTGTAATCTCATCATCAACTAATACGATTGGGCCCGAAGAAAGTAGCATTTTTTTATCCTGTGGATAAAAGCGGTGAGCGACTGCGTGAGAATGCTCTTCCTCGAACGTGATCACGGAGGGAATTTCCTTGAGCATTTCCCGTGTCGTATGGATGTAAGCCGCATTGCTTCCAAACGCGCTGAACATGCTGTGTCCGAGCGCCGTGGCCGTTTCCGCAAAGCCGATGAACAACAGCGGTTCAGGCAAGTCGAGCGGATGCAGCAGCATGTGGCGTAGGACCTCATCGCTATGCTCCTGCTGGACAATGCCGTTTACAATTTGCGGAAGCTCGGGAGCCTCTATCCCATACATTTGCTCAAGAAGCCGAACACCGAGCGCCATGCCACTTAGGACCGAGGCGGCCGGACGTACCGGCAGGTGTTTTCCCAACACTTTGCTGACAAAAAAAAAACTGCGCTTTTTATTGATACGTGAAGCAATTTGGAACAACGATTCCAACGGCAGCTGATACGGATTTTGCCGAACGTGGATGGCGATGTGCAAATCACCGAGAATATTGAAGTTGAATAGTTGCTGATCGTGCGAGGAGGTTGATAAAGTTGTTATGCTCATGGAACACCCCGTACACCTTTGATTTGATCATGATTTTTTTCGCCCAGCTCGTGTGCGGCTTGACTTCGTTCATTTTGTTCGCATAATGGCTTTTGGTTACCCCGTTCGAGTCGCTCTGCAGGATCGCCTTGGCATCCTCATATTCTTCGCGTGTAATCACCGCAAGCGAGTGGACGATTTTGATATGGCTCGGGTGGATGATCGTTTTGCCGGTCAACCCGTTTTCCTTGTCCAGCAGCACCTCTTTAATCAGCCCGTCCTGCCATTGATTCAACAGCTGCCGGCGGAGCTTTCGCCCTGATACGCCTCCCAGCTGTTTTTCAAAGGGCGACTGGCGCAACTGCGGCTTTAGCAGCCGCTCTCCATTGCTGAAATATTCCCAAACCGGCCCGGAAACGACGTGTTCGCTGCCCCGACGGGTGAACATATTGATGATGTCTCCGATGCAATCGCGAATTGTCGAAATATCGTACACCGATACATCCGGTCCGCGGCGCAATCCGAACAAGCTGGAAAAATCGGTCGCCCCCATGCGCACGTTCAACACGAGGTTGCGGTATTTATCCAGGATGTTTTTGATGGAAAGCAGTTCAGCAGTTCGCGTTTCCTTGTAGATGATTTCGGCCGATTCGAGGATCGGCATGCCATAAACCGGAAATGGAATATGCTTGTTGTACGATTGCAGCGCTTCCAGATACTGCTCTGCATTCCTGCTCGTAAACTTGGGGAACACGAAACCGGTCAAGACGATCAAATCGTCCTGCAGCTCTTCGACAATCCGTTTCATCTGGGCCACATCACGGACACGCACAAACATGATCGGAATCTCATTCGCGTCAATCAGTCCGCTTCTCAGCCGACCGGAAATATCGCGAACCTGCCGGACCAACGATTGCTCTGCCTCCAAAACCTCATGATCGCTGATGGCGTCCTCCAGACAAATGACCATCGATACGAGACCTTCATGCTTTTGCGTCAAAACATCATGCGAGATTGTCGAGCGCGTTGCCGGCATGTACAAGGTAGCGCCCAACGCGTAGGCTAGCACTTCCTTCTCGGTGTTTCGACTGATGGGAAGGGGAAGTTCGCTGAACAGCTCCGCTCTTTCTTCCTCTAGCAAATAATCAAAATGCCTCATAGAAAATCCGCCCCCCTCCTTTTCCCTGCTCATCATAAAGAAAAAGACTGCCTCTCATCTGAGGCAATCTCGCTTGTTACAGCTGGAAATCACCTGGATTCAAATGAACGGTCTGGCAGATTTCCCGAACAACGATCTTCTCTTTTTCATCAAAATCACCGTCAGCGGCACCGATTGCACAGCATACGCTGATGAGTACACGCGCTGCTTCCGGATTATTTTTCAGCTTACCAATCGCCTTGAGCGCTTCCATCTTTCCTACGGTGTGATCGAATTCAAAACCGCTCACAAAGTGATTGAAGCGGGCAATGACATCATTCATATCGAACACTTTCAATTCCTCGCTGCGATTCATATACGCCGCCATCTTTTGTTTTTCGGCGGATTCTATTTGTCCATCAGCAGCTGCTACAAGCGCGCATCCTGCCACAACTGCATCCATGAAGTCACGATTCTGAAATTTCTTTACCTGATCCTTCAGGGTAGATTTGGTATTCTTCAGCCAGCTCGTAAATGTGCCGGAAATCGACATTCTATTGCCTCCTTCAGAAGACTTCATAATTAAAC
>JBLNEJ010000101.1:0-6358 GCA_050262535.1 Clostridia bacterium | reverse complement strand
ATCAAGTATCAAATGGAAACGAAACGTCCCCAGCTGCTTACAGGAAACAGCTCGGGGGCGTGTTTGTATTGGGTCCAAGCAGGTGGTAGAGGTGGAATAAATTAACTCCATTAAAAACTTTAAGTTTTCTTTAAACAACTGGTGATTCCGAATGTGATAATTTTGGTAGTAGGTCTAATAGGCTACGGTCTGATTTTTGAATATTGGTACTATTTTCCTTTTAATATTATCGAGGGGGACAAATTATGCCTTTCATCAAGAAGAAAACAGAAGGGGGCTGGGCAGCCAAACTGGCCAAGCTGGCAACGGCGATCACGCTTGTCTTGCCGACCGGCTTCCTGCCCCAGTTTTCCCATGCCCAGACCGTCAAGGTGAAACCGATTGTGACGGATAGCATGAGCTGGGCCACGCGCGATCTTTCTGCGGATACGCAAACGACGTTTCATTTTGATCTGGCTGGCCGGTTTGGCGGGTACAGTGGGCTTGGTCTTGCTTCTAGCAATGATTCGCTTGCCAGCGGAGAGCTCGCAGGAACCGTAGCTGCCATTACGGTAAAGCAGCCGGGAACCGCTGTTTTTACGATCAGCGGAACAGACGGGAACGGTGTGCTGGTCAACGATACGTTCAGCGTCGAGATTGCCAAGCTTGGTGACTTCACGGGAGACGGAATCGTGACAACCGCCGATTCGCTGTTTATTACCCGTTATTTGAGCGGGAAGGTAACAGTCAAAGAAGATGAGAAAATGATGCTCGATATTAATGGTGACGGCAAAATCACCTCCGCCGATGCTGTTGCCCTCACCAATCTGTATATCAATGGAAGCGGAGGCGGTTCGACGACCATCGATTATCGTGCGACGTTCCGTGACGTCAATGATCCTCCTGCTGCCCGCGATGTTTCGCTGACCGGCGATGTCGAGTTCGGTCAACCGCTTTCTGGGCAGTACAGTTATTTTGATATTGAGAATAAGTTGGAAGGCACATCCCTGTTGCAATGGTACAGCGGTAACAGTGCGGATGGCAGCGACAAGATGAAGATAGCAGGTGCCACCTCGTCTACATACACCATAACGGAGCAGGATGCCGGAAAATACTTGTTCTTTGGCGTCACTCCAGTGGAAGCGGGCGGCATGCAGGGCGCAGAAGTGGTGAGCGGTCCAAGCGCCCAGGTGTCTAGCACAGTGAATCCGGTTATTTCACTGCTTAGTCCTTCAAATGGGGAGCAGGAGATCGATCCGAACCGCCAAACGCTCGATATCACCTTCAACAAGGCGGTTACAGCTGCAAACAAGATGATTACGATTCGCAAAAAGGCCGACGGCAGCGCAGTCATTACCTATGCAGCGAACGATACGACGAAGGTAAGCCTCGTCGGAAAGAAGGTCGGGCTTAGCATTTCCGGTTTGCAGGAAAGCACCGCCTATCATGTCGAGATTGAATCAGGTGCCTTCATGGACGCGACGAACAATCCGTTCGAAGGGCTTGCGGGCAGCGGCGGATGGTCATTTACGACCTGGGACAAAACTGCGCCACAGATTGGAACATTGCTGCCAGCCAAAGACGCGACAGCTGTTGATCCTGCTCTGGCTTCAGCCAGCCTTACGTTCGATGAGGATGTCACCGCCATCCAAGATAAAAACGTGACCATCCACAAGGCAGCCGACGACTCAGTGCTTGCAACCTATGCGGCAACCGATAGCGCCCATGTGACAGTCAGCGGCAAATCCGTCACCATCAAGCTTCCGGCTCTTGAAGACCTCACCGCCTACTATATTCAGGTCGATGCAGGGGCATTTGCGGATGCTTCCGGCAATCCATTTGCAGGTCTTGCGGGCAGCAGCGCCTGGAAGTTCACAACGGCTGACAAAACGGCGCCGAGCATTGCAGAACTGACCCCGGCCAGCGGCGCGACGGGTGTCGATGTGCAGCTGGCATCGCTGCAAATGAAGTTTAGCGAGGATGTACAAGCAGTCAGCAACAAATTCATCACCTTGCGCAAGACAGCGGATCAGAGCGAGGTGGCAAAATATGCCACCACAGATACAACCCACGTCACCGTGAGCGGAAAAGTGGTAACGATCCAGCTTCCAGCTTTGATGGAGAACGCTGCCTATGCGATTGAACTGGATGCAGGAGCTTTTGCCGACAGCGATGGCAATCAGACTGCTGGCATGTCAGGTGCAAGCGCCTGGACATTCACGACCGCAGATGTCCCGCCGACTGCGCTAACGCTTGTTCCCGCAAATGGAGCAACGGGCGTCCAGGCTGATATCGGGCAAATCAGCATGACCTTCAGTGAGAACGTACAAGCGGTCAGCGGCAAAAATGTGACGTTGCGAAAAGCGGACGGTACCGCCGTTGTCACGTACGCGGCAAATGACTCGACCAATGTGTCGATCAACGGCAGTCAGGCGTCCATCCAGCTTCCAGATCTTGAATTGGCGACCCACTACTATGTCGAGGTGGATAGCGGGGCCTTTGAAGACATGACAGGCAATCCGTTCGCGGGAATCACAGACAGCAGCTCATGGACCTTTGAGACGAACAATGGTGTAGCTCTGGCTATCAGTGCCGAATCCGATCCTGTCCAGCTTACGGAAGACAACCTCGATGCTGCACTGATTACGCTTAGCGTTACCGGAGATACGTTCAAGGATGAGGCAACAACGGAGGATTTCGCGCTGATAAATGCTCCGCTCGGACTTGACATCGCCCTTGCCTATGTGAGTGGTGGCAAAGCATATGTGCTGCTGGAGCACTCCTGGTCTCCGTTTGCAGCGGACATCACGAACTTTGCGATTGAAGCGAAAGCGACAGCGATGACCAAGGGACAAGCGGTGGTTTCCCAGTCGATGACCATTGCCAAGGTGGCCCAAACGCCGAGCATTTACTTCTCCGAATATGCAGATGGCGGAGATGGGCGAATCGCTTTCGAGGTCTACAATGGCACTGGAGTGGAAATTAAGGGAACCGATGGATATGAAATTGAGGTCCAGTATGAAAAAGCAAACAACAAATTGGCGAAGAGTTATCCGATTGGCCAGATATTCCCAGGGAATTTATATATTGCAATCAATTTTACCTTCTACGACGTTATGGATATAACGCCAATTTGGTATTTCAACCAGGAGATGGAACTTTACCTGCCGAACACCTACGCCGTCACCGCGATCCTGCTGAAAAAGAACGGACAGGTTATCGACGTTCTGGGCACACCGGATGCGAGCAGCGGAACACAATTTTTGGCAGACGGAGGGACGATCGTGAGAAGGCATGGGACGATTGGCGGGATGTCACAGTTCACGATGAGTCATTGGGACAAATACCCGAAAGGCACCTACCAATATTTAGGCACACATACTCCTTAGATTTATCGAAATCAAGCCCAACCTGGAGGGAAAGACATGTTCAACGCATCACCCAATTCCCGTACGCTCCGAATGTGGATGATCTGCATGTTGCTGGTCATCATAGGGGCGGGCCAACTATATCCTGTATCTGTCAACGCTGCTCCCGGGGGCGTGCAACTCGTCATTGCCCCCATTCAGGGGGGAGTCGGTCAGCAGGTGGATGTTCCCGTCAGCATTGCTGCCCCCGCAACAGGGGTAGCCGCGTATGGCATGCAGATCGATTTTGATCCAGACGTGCTGGAAGCGGTTAGTGTTCACCCTGCCAATGGGGAAGCGACGGAATGTACATCTGACACATCCGGCTGCTTTCAATTCAAAATGGATCAGGTCTCCGGATGGGTCCGTGTCGGCTGGTTTGATCTAACAGGTGGAGACCAGCCGATTCGCGACGCTGCCCAATTGTTTACATTGCGATTTACGATCAAAAAGGAGCTTGTGTCTGGCAGCAAACCGCTTTCCATTCAAGCATCCGACCCGGAAAAGCTGAACATGACCGATCTGAACGGACATAACCTGTATACGTCTGTAACCGTCATGAAAGCGGGTATGGCCAATCTGACCGGATTGAGCACCACGACAGGCGATTTGACGCCTTCATTCTCGCCAGGCGTTACCTCATACAAGCAGAAGGTCGGCAATTCTGTTACCACAACCAAGGTGACTGCTCTTGCCTACGATGCGCAGGCGACAATCACAATCAATGGGGAGCCAGTGGATAGCGGAATGGAAAGCAGTCCGATCCGTTTGGAAGTGGGGGACAATCTGATTTCCGTGATCGTGACCGGAGCGGCTGGAGAGACCCAGACATATACGATTACGATTGCAAGAGAAGGGAGCCTCGTCATTCCGGCTGCCCTCGATGATTTGAAGGTAACCGAAGGTGAACTGAGTCCCGCTTTCGATCCAGAAACGCATCACTATACGGTTGAGGTCGAGCATGAGATTGACCGGATCGGAGTCATTGCCACGGCCAACCAACCTCAAGCCATTGTCGAGATCAACGGGGAAAAGGTGGAAAGCGGCACGAAGAGCAGTCCGATTGATCTGACAGTCGGGAAAAATGAGATCAATGTCACCGTAACGGGTGGAAGCGGCGATACGCAAACCTATGGAATCACTGTGACGCGCGCGGAGAAAGAAGCTGTTTCTCCTGGACTGACAGGACTGGAGCTTTCCGAGGGAAGCTTGCGTCCGGCGTTTTCTCCGGAGCGGCACAGCTATACGGCAAAGGTTGGATACGAAATCGAGCAGATTACGGTTACCCCGACAACAGATGACAAGACAGCAAGTGTGACCGTAAACGGACGAGAAGCAACAAGCGGCGAGCCGAGCCAGCCGATTTCGCTGGAGATTGGCGACAATGAGGTTGTTGTTGCTGTGATCTCGGCGGAAGGAAAAACGCAAACCTATACCATTACGGTTATGCGTGAAGAGAAGCAGCAGCCTGTCTTGCTCAACAATCTCGAGCTGTCCTCTGGCCGTTTAACTCCGTCGTTTGTGCCGAATCGCCATGCGTATTCCGCTGTCGTTTCGCATGAGGTAGAGCAAATTACCGTAATCCCGACGACAGTCGACGAAACCGTTACCGTTGCCGTCAACGGAGAACAGGTTGCAAGCGGTGAGGAAAGCCAGATGATCGATCTGGCAATGGGGGACAACCCGATCGTGGTGGAAGCGAGCTCCGCAGAGGGTGAAAAGCAGGTGTACACGATTACCGTAACCCGTGAAGAGGAACAAGCGGTGTCAGCTGATCTGAGCGGATTGACCGTGTCGGAGGGACGACTGCGTCCATCCTTCGATCCCGATCGGACCGAGTATGAGGTAGAGGTGGAGCATGACGTCAAGTCGATTGCCGTCACACCGACTGCAGTAGATGAACAGGCGACAATTAAGGTCGACGGCAAGTCAGTCACAAGCGGGGAAGAGAGCGATCCGATTGCCCTGTCGGTAGGCTCTAACCGGATCAAAGTGAAGGTATCGACAGACAGCGATCTGAAAAAGACGTACGAAATCACCGTGACCCGTCTGAAAAAAGATTCCGATGAACCCGGCAAGGACAAAGACGAGGACAATGACAAATCCTCGGGCAATGGTGGAAGCGGCGGACGCGGTGGAAGCTCCGGCAATACGGCTGGTGGGCAAAGCAGCGGGCAGCTTGTAACCAAGTCCGATGAAGCAAATGGGGAAACGACAACATTGACCGTCAATGGTGATGAGCTGAAAAACGTGCTGCGGCAAATCGAGCAGAACGGGACCATCACCCTTTCCACAGAGCGTGATGCGAATCGGGTCATTGGCGTTCTGAACGGGCAGATGGTAAAGGTAATGGAGCAAAAGGGCGTTCTTCTGCAGATCAAGACGAACAACAGCACGTACACCATTCCAGCCGAGCAAATCAATATTGATGATCTAGCAGATCAGCTTGGCACCCAGGTGCAATTGGACGATATCGAGATCAAGGTCGAGATTAGCCGTGCCACGAACGAAACGAATGCCCTTCTGCAAAAAAATGCGCAGACGAAAGGGTATGAACTGGTGGTCCCGCCTGTGGAATTCACAATAACGTGGAGCCACAGGAATGAACAGGGCGAAATCAAAAGCTTTCATGCTTTTGTGAACAGAAGGATAGCTCTGCCTGACGGAGTGAACCCGAAACAGATAACGACCGCTCTACGCCTCAATCCGGATGGCAGCACGACGCATGTTCCGACGAAGATCGTGAGCGAAGACGGCAGGTATTATGCGGAGATTTCCAGCCTGACCAACAGCGCCTATACGGTTGTCTGGCATCCGAAATCGTTTGCGGATGTCGAACAGCATTGGGCCAAAGAAGACATTAACGAAATGGCTTCACGCATGGTAATCGCTGGGGTGGACGAAGGTCATTTTGCCCCTGGTCGAAGCATTACGCGTGCCGAGTTCGCTGCAATTGTTGTTCAGGCATTGGG
>JBLNEJ010000100.1:0-14658 GCA_050262535.1 Clostridia bacterium | reverse complement strand
CAGCATCAGGCAGCGATCAATCAATTACTTGTGAAAACAAGTGCGCATGCTGAAGAGATTGAGCAGATCAAGAGAAGATTGCATTAATAGTCCGCTAGACGGTTCACTCAAAAAAATACCCTTTAGGTGAAACAGTTTCGATAAACCGGAAGATTTATCTACTGTCACCCTAAAGGGTATTTTTCATATGCGTTTCGAGCGTTTACCCGTCATCTGAGAAGTTGCTTTACTTCACTTCTCCAACTGGCGGAATCTTCTTCAGATCTGCCATGACCCGTGCGATCAGGATGGCGGCATCACCGCGCAGCATGTTTGCATTCGGCTCAAACACATATCCTTTCTTCAAATCATTCGGGTCAACCGGAGAGCCCATAATGAATTTTTTCTTCGCAATCGCAAGAACGGAAGCTCGCGAGTACAGCTGGATCAAATTGTAATCCTTGAACAGCTTTTGCAGGTCCTTGTCAATCTTGGCTGGAACAGTATCGAGCTTCAATTGAAGGGCACGGGCCAGAATGACAGCCGCCTCTTCACGGGTGATGCGTCCATTCGGTTCAAAAATTCCCGGATTCGTTCCACGAACCAGACCGAGTCGGGACGCCGTCTCAATGTAACGATAATCCCAGAGTGACGTTTGGTCGATAACGGTTGGCACATCGGCAAACGTATACTCAGATGGCTTTTCAACCAATGGAAGCTGCAGTGCACGAACTACCATTGCGGTAAATTCCGCACGCGTTGTGTTGTCATCTACACCAAACTCACCGGCACGCTTCGGTTTGATGATCCCTTTGCTGAACATCGCTTCCACATGGTTGCGTGCATATGGATGGCTGTTTACATCCGGGAAGGAATCGTTGAATTTGGTGACAACATAGTAGCCGAACTTGTCAAACGGAATTTTGATGGTACGCTTGCCTGCATTGATTTGCCCGCCAAGGTTTTCCCAGTATTGATACTCTGGATCAAATCGCATGACCGTAATGTTGTTGCCAGCACCGCTGACGATATTCGAATCGTAGGACAGTTCCAGTGTGCCTCGCTTGTTCGGTACCAACATACGATTCGTTGGCACACGGTCATAAGACGGCAAGTCTCCAAGCTGATGCGGCAAGAGTCCGGTTGCATGCGGGTCATACGCATTCGTATCCGGGTCATCGGCCAATCCGCCGTCAATCCAGTATACTTCGCTCGCTTTGACAAAGTGACGGTCAAAAGAGCTGTAGAAACGAGCGCCCAGATCTTCTACCAATGTCTTGAAGTTCCGTGGCTGCGGATCAATGTAGTCGAAACGGTCTACGACCCCGTCCTTGCTGTTGGCGATGGCGAACAGGAGGTCATGTCCTTTAAACACTTGTGTCCGCAGGTTCTCGGGAACATTGTAATCTACACGTCTCAAGTACGTATCTTTCGGGAAGGTAAGGTTCAGCTTCCCTTCAAACAGCTTGTGGCTCGCCTTCATCGTTTCAAGATATTGGGCACCCGGCATGTTGGCCAATGCATAGAATACCTCGAATGAGCCTGTGATGGTGTCACTGCCTTGGGTAATCGTGTACGTGACCTTGTTCAGCTTGTTCGGCTTCAGGTCTTTGACGATGGCACGGAATGCATGATAGTCAAGGCCATCCTCCACATCGTTCATGTCGCCGTCATAGTTACCGTCAAAATCATATTTTTCGGCTTCGGTTTTGTTAACCATGACTTTGTCGGCGTTTTCCGCATACAAGATGACTTCCACATAGTTTTGGTTGATTGTCGTTTGCTGTGGCAATGGGCGTAGCAGCTTGTATGGAATACCGGACGCCTTGATTTCGAGGCGGTTGGTTGCGACAGAGCTGCCATCCTTACCGTTGTTGTACACTTTGAACGTGTACACCACGCTCTCGCCACTGGCAGGTACCTTCTGATTGGCCAAAATAAACTTGAAGTACTGCTTGGCCTCATCATCGTTATCCTGGTAAATGACGGACAATCCTGTTGTCGGTGCGGAGCCTGGAATGGTGCGTCCGCCTTTTTCCGTCGTAAACCGGTTTGCAGCCAAATCCCACTCCCATGGACCGCCGGGACCTTCAATGACCAGTACGTATTGGCCGGTTGCTACCCGTTGACGGTTGTTCGTAATGTCGGTGGTTGTTTTCCCCAGGTTAATAAAGTCAAACGAACCAGCGATATTCATATACGCTTCCTGGGTCGTGTAAATGCCGTTTCCGCCCGTAAAGCGCTTGTCCTTTTTCGGTTTGTCAAAATCCGTTCCGTAAGGGAAAATTTCTTCTCCTTCAAACGGAATCACCGGATAGTTTTTGGAGAACAGGTTTACGGTCATTACTTTTTCATAGCGGAATACTTCCTTGCCTTTATCGTCGTAGCCGATATACACCATTTTGAGCGTATTCGCCCCGTCGTTAAAGTGAGCGCGGATATCTTTGACATCTAGAGCCGGATCCAGTTGGAACTTGGTTTCATTTGCATATGAACCCGCTTGCCCCTTCAATTGCACAGGGTTGTTGTTAATGGTAAAGAATACAGATTGTTTTTTCCCAACAGTCGCATCGTTATAATAGATATCCTCTTTCGGAATGTTGGTAAACTCACCGGCAAAGTTGCCCAGCTTTGTTGTAATGATATCTGACGATACGTTGGCGAGAGTTTCCGTCGGATCGTATTGAATGATCATGTTTTCCGTGACTTTATCGAACTTCACAAAGGCACTGGTGATCATGTTGATCGTTACCGATTCCTTCAATCCATTAAAGTCAATGTCAAGTGTCTGGGTACCGTCATACGGAAGCTTCGTTACCCAGAACCATACCTCACGGGTTGTGGTTCCAATGTTATTGTCATAAATAAAGGTAGCTGGGGTACTCAAAATACTCGCAGCTTTACCAATATCATTTGGATCCTTTTTAGACTTGACTGTCGGTACAATATCGTTCGCAATTCCTGTCCCATTTGGAATGGTCAATTTTACAGCAAACGGTACATTTGTGATTGCCGTACCGTTGGTAAGTGAAGCCGATGTACGATCCCACTTCCGCATCGCTGCCAGTTCGTCGGTAGTCGTAGCAGGAGGTGTGCTCGGCACTGCTTCCCGCAGGTTGACGTCCATCGATTGAATGTAAGGCGTCGTCTCATTTCGTAAAATATATCCTAACTCTGAAGATCCTGTCCCATCGTAGATCTCTCGTCCGCTTTGACGGGATTTCTTTTTATCGATTGCTTTGAGCTCGATAAAACGATACTTGTCAAAGTCAAGCGATCCATCCGGGAACGCACCAGGCAGTCCTGGAATAGTCGGAGCAGGCGTTTTCGTCGTATGATAAATCTCATAATCAAACACAAAATACGCGTCTGTATCCGAATAAGTCGCCTGTGGATCTTTTACCAACTGAAAATCATGGCTATCGATTTTATTCCCTTTTTCATCGTAATACGTTGCGTTGGCGAACTGTAAATCGATGTTTTCCGGGTCAGGGTTGGCCGATACCCCGTCGGCATCAAAGGAACCACCAATACGAACATACGTGGCGCCGCTTTGATAATCCTCAGGTGCTGGTTTGGAAATCGGTGTATTGTCAGGTCGCACCAGAGCGTTCAGGTTGATATAAGCCGCAGCCCCGTTATCGTTACCCGGGGTCAAATCAGTGTTTGGCACACCTACCCCTTCATCCGAGCGAAGGCCCAAAAGGCTTGAGAGATCCACATTCTTTTCGAAAATAATTTCAATTTGTTGCGCTGATCCATTATAGATCATTGTATATTTCGGAGAACCGGAACCCGTTCCAAGCTCTCCTGCCGCTGTTACCGTTGGAGTGGTTGTTTGCTTGCCTAAGTCAATCATGGCATCGATCTTCGTCATCAAATAATTGGAAGCATTCGTTCTGCTTAACGAACCTGCTGCACTATCCTCCAGTTGAATGATGATCTTCTCTTCTGGATCGATTCCTCGCTGGCTTCCCGCCAGTGTATTCCCCTTAACATATGCATTCGTTACATATGGTCTGGTATGGTCAAAGGAACCTGCCAGGATTGCTTGCCGCTTGTAGGAAGGATCCGATACCTGAATCCGGTTTGTGGTGTCCACAGCTGCCGCAACATCATCATTCAATTCGATGTAGGCTACATTGGCCAAAAGCGGCGCGTCTGCTTGAGCAATGCTGATTGTCAGCTGGGAATTGCTTACGTTCACCCCGTTTACCATACTGCTGCCCCATTCGGCTCTCGTATCATTGGACAACGTGGCTGGTGCTACAGGCAATTCAGCATTCGCCGCATTTTTGAACTTGATCAGATTGCGAATGTCTTCCCCAATCATATTCGTCGCTCTGTCTACCGCTGCTGAAAAGCGGATGACAATCTTGTCATTTCCATCCGGAATATTCGGGTCGCTGCTCAGCGGATTTGTTGCCGCACCTGATTTCCCCGCAAGACGATAAGCCGCCTCGATCCGCATCTTTTCCGAACGGTTTGGCTGCGAGTCGTTCGGAACAATCACTTTACCGGTCAGCTTGACGGTTGTTTTATCGGTTGTCCCGGGTACAAAGTAGGCTGACCGCTGGCTCAGATCATGTCCCTCGGTATCGCTGTTCTCTTGCAATTTCACGTCATAAAACGTCACGGTATCATCGTAGTACACGACTTCGCGAACGACCTCGATGACCTGCGCGGCGTTTTTCACCTGAAACTTAAGCGTGTTTTTCCCTTTTTTCAACTTGACCTGAGCAAGGGTAAACCCAAAGGTTCCATCCTCGCGCACAGGGGCATTGCGGCTATCGTTATCGCCAAAAAACACCAGTACCTCACGTGCATTCGGCGCCTTACCCTGAATCGTAAACAAGCCTTGATTCGAATTGCTTGCATAGGCATTCGTTACGACATTCGTGCCAAAGTCATTGATCGGCAACGATTTTCCGCTCCCGGCAAAAGCCAGGTCAAACAAAGCCGGCGCATCCACATACTCAATAATCGGATCGACTACTTGTGGAATCGTTGAGCCTCCACGCTGACCGAAAAACGTGATCCGGTTGAATCCGGGAAACAGCTGAAGATTGTAAACCGTGATCTTCGTACCATCTGTGGAAACGTTGATCCCGTATGTACTCTTATCGCGTTTTTCCAGGACAGTCGCGTTCGGGGCGCGTGAGGATACACGCTCGACCATATAGCTGATCCCTGTAGGTGCAATGCTTAGCAATGTACCTGACAGCGTAATCCGCTCCGCATTTACAGCCGAGGGAACATTCTCAAAAATAAACCCGTCCCCCGCCGCTGCTTGTGAGCTGCTAGGATACAATGGCAGCATCGTTAGCACCAGTGCGATAGCTAGAAACAAGTGCAAACTTTTTCTAAACATACTTCCCCTCCTCTGAATCTTTCTGCGAATCTTGCAAGTCCAATTCTCTTTCATTTATATCGGCGAAATTGCACCCGATAATTATAGCAGATCAGGCGAATTTTGTATGATTGTGTATATCCAGTCGATTCAGAAATACAAAAATGGACAGCCAGCAGGCTGCCCATCGACATATTCCTCGTTTTTCCAGAAATTACTCCGGCATTTTCCCCGTATAATTCGACTGCGGCCGAATGATCCGGTTGTTCGCCGCCTGTTCGAGCACATGCGCACTCCAGCCAACGACGCGGCTGATCGCAAACGTCGGGGTAAACAGGCTGTCGGGCAAGCCAACGGCACGCATGACAGCGGCGGCAAAAAACTCCACGTTCGTATTTAGATTGCGGCCCGGCTTGTGTTGTTCAAGCAAGCGCAGCGCGACCTGTTCGATGTGGGTGGCCAGATCGAACCACGGGTCATCCTTCGACAGCTCCGAGGCCACGACGCGAAGTGCGGTTGCGCGCGGGTCGGTTGTTTTGTAAATGCGATGGCCAAAGCCCATCAGGCGCTGACCGGTCTCCAGCGCGTGACGCAGCCACGGCTCGGCGTTTTCCTTCGTGCCGATCGCCTCGACCATTTCGGTTACTTCCGAAGGTGCTCCTCCGTGCAACGGTCCTTTCAGAGCGCCGATCGCCGCCGTAATCGAGGAAATGAGATCGGAACGGGTGGAAGCCACAACACGGGCAGCGAAGGTCGAAGCATTCATGCCATGCTCCTGTGTCAGGATCAGGTAGGCGTCCAAGGCACGCACGTGCGCATGGTTCGGCTCCTTGCCTGTCAGCATGTACAGATAGTTCGCGGTATGCCGTAGCGACGTATGGGGTGCAATCGGCTCACTTCCTGCCAAACGGGCGGAGCGGTACGCTACGATCGACGGCATTTTTGCCGTGAGCGAGATCACTTGCTCAATGGTCGGCGGCCAGTCGTGGCCGGGAGTCCCCAGCAAGGACACTCCTGAGCGCAGCACGCTCATCATATCAACATCTGCAGGAATCCGGTCGATTGCTTCCTTGACATGCGCAGGCAACCCGCGCTCGGCAATCAGCTTCTCTTCCAGCGTCCGCAGCTCTTCTTCATTCGGTAAATGGCCGTACCACAGCAGGTGTGCCACTTCTTCAAAGGTATGGTGAATTGCCAGATCGCGTGCCCAATGATTACGGTATACCAGGTGTCCATTGATTCCATCGACCAGGCTCAAATCCGTTTCGGCGACAACAATCCCTTCCAGTCCGATTGCCATGATTTTTTCGCTCATCGTCCCTCACCCCTTATCTTTTGTCATTAGTATACCAATAGTTATTTAAAAGAAAAAATAAAATAATTCGCGCCCATTGATTACATTTTGTAATCAATCAAACAGGGGTAAGGGGTGCGTACAGGCTGTCCAAAATCTCGATGAAATGCTCCGTTGCCGAAGAGACACTTTGCTTCGGAACAACCAGATAGGACGCGGCCTGCGGCAATTCGATCCCCGGCGTGGCAAGCTCGATGAAGCGGTTTTCGAACAACTCGCGAATGATTGCTGAACGTGGCAGAAACGATACCCCTAGCCCGTCCTCAATAAAACGCTTGGTAATGTCTACGTGCGAAACAACCATCGCCCGCAGCGGAATGCCCCGTCTGCGCAGCATCAGCAGCAAATCGTCCCAATAGCCGGGGTGATTGTGTGTAAGCAGCCGATTGGTGGAAAGCTCCTGCTCCCAGTCCGGGATCGGCGCTTCCATATCGCCGCCGTTATGTGGTACCGCAAACACGATCGGGTCGTATTGAATCAAAAAGCATTTGAGCTGAAACTCTCCGGGAATCATCCGCGATAGCCCAAGGTCGGCCTGCCCGGACTGAACCATCGGGCCGATCTCGACGGAATTGGCAATCTTGATCGAGATATCGATGTCGGGAAACTGCTTGGTATAACGATGAATCAGATTCGGAAGCGACGTACGTGCAATGATGGGCGAAGCAACCAGCTGCAGCGTTTCGCGGTAGCCCTGTCGCCAAGCCAGCAGGTCGTCGAGCCCGCTATGCCATTGCTCCAGTAAATTTTGCGCATACGGCAAGAATCGTTTGCCCGCCTGCGTCAGCTTCACACGCTTGCCGGACCGCTCGAACAGGGAAATCCCCAGTTCTTTTTCCAATGTACGGATGTGCTGGCTGACAGTAGGCTGGGCGATAAACAACGCTTCCGCCGTCTGGTGAAAATTCTCGTTTGACGCTGCCAGCACAAATGTTTGCAAGATCCGAAAGTCGATTGAACTCACCTCTGCACTCGTAGTCCGCTCATTCTTTGCCATGCCTGTTCGGCTTCTTTCATGATCTCTTCGACAATTTCCGCAGCACCCTGCGTATGGGTTAGCTGGGCGACTCCTTGTCCCGCCCACAACGACATGTATTCAGGCTTGTTCAGGCGGGAGGCAGCGACGCGGATTTCGCGCGTCAACGCATTTTGAACAGGATACGGGAGCGCCTGCAGCTGTCGTGCCTGGGCGGATTCGATTAAACGGTTGTTTAGTCCTCTCGCCGGTCTCCCGGAAAACGCCCGGGTAATGCACGTATCGGTTTCCTTGGCCAGCAGCAGCTGCTCCTGATAAGCCGGATGGGCCAGGCTTTCCCGGCAAACGAGGAAACGTGTCCCCAGTTGGGCCCCGTCCGCTCCCAGTGAAAGAGCCGCAACCAGCCCCCGTCCGTCCATAATGCCACCTGCTGCAATAATCGGGATATCTGGCAGCGAGTCAGTCAGCAACGATACCAATGGCATCGTCCCGATGCAAGCTCCATCGCCTTGTGCGCCTGGAAAAAAGGTTCCCCGATGCCCCCCTGCTTCTCCCCCTTGGGCAACGATTGCATCCACCCCTTCTACCTGCAAAATTCTCGCTTCCTCCAAGGTGGTTGCCATCCCGATCAGCTTCATTCCCGCCTGCATGGCAGCCTTGCCGTATTTTCCCGGAGGCGCGAACGCACAGCTGAATACGGGCACCTGCTCCTCAACAATGACCGCAAAGCATTCATCCAAATTTTCCTTTGCCAGTGGCAATTCGCCGCTCCAGCTGTCCAGCCCCACCTCTTGGCGCAATCCATTCAGCCAATCGACCAGCTCCCCCGACACTTCCGTCACATCCAGTTCATCAAATAGCAGCAAATTGACGCTAAACGGCTTGTCGGTCAGTTGCATTACCGCCCGAATGGATTGGCGCAGCGCATCCGGTGTTACGTAGGCCCCGGCCAGCGTTCCCAATCCCCCTGTTTCCGAAACCGCCGCAACCAGTTCAGGTGAGGTGATGCCACCTGCCATCCCCGCCTGAATGAGCGGTCTTGTTACACCAAACAACTCGCAAAAACGCGTTGAAAACATTCCGTCCACCTTCCTTTCTAATTTCAACTATAGTGCTCGATCGCAAATCGTACAATTCGATGAATCGTAAAAAATAAAGAAATTTTTTTGGTGAAAAAAAGGATTTTTTGCATGATTGTAAAATTTTATAAAAAATGATGTCGCTTTTGTAAAAAAAAGGACATTATTCATACTTGTCCATTTTACATTATTAGGGGGGAACAGTATTGAAAAAAACGATCAAAGTAATCGCGGCAGCTGCACTCTCATCTAGCTTGCTGCTCAGCGGGGTGCCGTACAATGTGTATGCATCTGAAAAGCAGGCCGAATTCGACAGTGTCAAAATCAACAAGCTGACAAAGGCAAAAGTGGAAATCAGCTCGAAAACGACACGCTTCGCGAGCAATCTGGATACAGACAGCAGCGACTACGTCAGCGTCATCGTGCAGTTGGAGTCTGATCCGGTCGTTGTCGCCAAAAGCTACTCCACACAGAAAAACTTCTCCGAGCGTTCTGTCGCTTCCGCACTCAAGAAAGAGCAAGCCTCCGTCGTCAAGGCTGCGAAAAAATTCGGCATCAAGCTCGATGTCGAACGCGAATATACACACGTCTTTAACGGTTTTGAAGTGACGCTGCCGGCAAGCGATATTCCGGATCTGGCCAATGTGCCTGGCGTGAAATACATTTTTGCCAACAACCATTACTATTCGGTACCAGATGTTGAGAAAGTCGATGAGCTGCCAGGCGGCAAATACGATGTAAATCCGCTCAAGCAGATCGGCGTACCGGAAATGTGGGCAGCCGGCCTGACGGGTAAAGGATTAAAGGTCGGCGTCATCGATACGGGTGTCGACTATTTGCATCCTGACTTGAAGGACGCTTTCAAGGGCGGTTATGACTCCTTCTCCAACGACAAGGACCCTTACGAGGAAGCGCCGATTTCTGTCGAGGATGACCGCCTCCATGAAGGCTATGCAGGCTCCTCTCACGGAACACACGTCTCCGGTACCATCGCCGGACGCGCAGCGAACAAAACGTCCGATGTTCACGTACGCGGGATCGCGTATGAAGCCGATCTGTATGTATACCGTGTACTTGGTCGTGGCGGCGGCAGCTCCGCACAGGTTATCGACGGAATCGAGAAAGCCGTTCGCGATGGCATGGATGTCATCAACCTCTCCCTTGGTTCCGATCTGGAAAAAAACGCGGAGTCCGCTGATGCGGTTGCGGTTAACAACGCCGTACTGGCAGGCGTGATCACAGTCGTTGCCAATGGGAATGCCGCGCAAAACGTGAAGGGTCAGCATTTCTATACGGCGGGAACACCGGCTGGTGCCAAGCTTCCGATCGCGGTTGGCGCTGTGACGGCTCCTGCAACCTTGTATGATTCGAAAGCAACCTCCTCATTTGGCAAAACGTACGACATGCCGCTTCTCGGCTGGGAAACGCTGAAAGAGGACTTCGCTTCCATTATCGGAACTGCGCCTGTGTCGGTTGTTTTCGCCAACATCGGCTCGGTCAACGATTTTGCCCAGGTGGATGTAAAAGGCAAAATTGCCCTCGTTTCCCGCGGCTCGCTGGCGTTTGTCGATAAGATCAAAAATGCCAAGGACGCCGGTGCGATTGGAATCGTGATCTACAACGGAAACGATGCCAACGGTGACGGAATCGCAGACCCGGAAGCGCCTGGGCGTGAAGATTACATTCCGAACTTCCTCGGCGACGCGATGGAGAGCATTCCATCCTTCAATATGAAGGGCGCGGAAGGCTGGGCGCTGGCAAAGGAAATTTTGGCTGATCCAGCAAAAGCCAAAACCCTTACATTCACATTTGACAAGAACTATCCACGAACAGAAGACTCAGGCGACAAGATGGCTGGCTTCAGCTCCCGTGGTCCGGCAATGGACGGCAATTACGGCATCAAGCCAGATGTGTCCGCACCGGGTGTGTCGATTCTTTCCAGCTTCCCTGCTTGGGGCAAGCTGATTGATGACGCCAGCTATGAGAAGGCATATGAACGCAACAGTGGTACCAGTATGGCTGCTCCGCATATCGCAGGCCTGTCCTTGCTGCTGAAGGAAGCTCATCCGAAATGGACGCCATTTGATGTGAAGGCCGCTTTGGCGAACACAGCCGTTCGTATTTCCGATGACGAAGAAACAGATTACGACGTCTATTCCCAAGGCGCTGGTCGTGTAGACGGTGCCGCAGCGATGAAAACTCCTGCAGTCCTGCAAACGATTGAGAAGCTGCAGCTGCTTGACAAGGATATGACAAGAAGACCGGTCGTCAACTACGGTGCCAACGCCAGCTTCGGCTTGATGGAAGCAGGCAGCAAGGAAAAGACGGTTACACTCCAGCTAAAAAACACATCACGTGATGCCGTTTCTTATGACGCGGAAATTGTGATGCATGACAACGTAACTGTTGATCCGTATGATCCGGTTGATACTCCGGATACCGACAATATCGATGTTGAGCTGTCGGCTGACACCATCACGGCAAAAGCGGGCAAAACAACCAAGTTCGAGCTGTCCCTCGCACCGCAGGATGATGCGGAAGATGGCGTGTACGAAGGGGAAGTCCTGCTCAAGAGCAAAAACGGCAACCCTGATCTGCACCTGCCGTTCGTTGTTCACGTCGGCAAAGAACGCGAGGACACCAAATTCGGCTTCGACGAGTTCAAGATGAAGAGCAATCTCATTACGCCTAACGATGACGGGTACAACGATACGACAGAAGCAACCGTTCTGCTGCAGGCAACCGATGTAAATGTCATGAATCTGGAAGTATGGAGCCTCAATGACACCTATATCGGCACGATGGCATCTCTGGTGAACGTTGACCAGAATGGTGAACCAACGTATGCGCCATTTGCCCCAGGTCTTGTTCGCTTCTCCAATCTTGACGGCACCTATGTAGACGGAAATATGGAACGAAAAGTTCTGAAGGAAGACAGCTACAAGCTCCGTCTTGTCGGACAAGTGGTCGATCCGAGTGCTCCACCGAAAAAACGGATCATACACGAATACGAAATCTGGAATACCGTCCGCATCTCCGAGAATCCTGAGCCCGCGCTCCTGGAAAAAATCGTGAGCAAAGCCGCCTCCTCCTTCGAAGCGGAAATCGTGAACACGACCGATATCGGAAAGGCTGTACTGGAACTGCCAGAGGATACCGATGAAGTCACATATGCCGTTACACGCAGCAGCAATCCAAAGCTGATCGGTCACGACGGTGTGCTGAAAGCAGTACCGAGTGAGGCAGATGGCAGCAAAAATGTTACCCTGACTGTCACCATTAGCTCCACCGTGAATACGTCCGTGAAAAAGACGGTAAAAGTAAAAGTAACGCTTGAGCCGTAAACAGCCCTACCGGCTGAAACGGCAAAAAGACCTTGGCACGGGATTCAACCGCCGCCAAGGTCTTCTTTTTTCTTGCGCTCGCTGCCCTTTTTCAGGCAGAACAAAGCAAACGGGTACCATCCCGCATGCAGGGCGAATCATGAGACCGCACGGCAAAACGCGGTCGTTTGTCGTGAACCGTACCTTTTATGCGACCCAGTTGCGTTTTTCTGATTGCAGTCATTCCCGCAAGAAAACGGCGGAGCCGAGCCACACACGTTATGACATAGACAGCGAGCATGAACGCTACCGGTTTGAATTCCGCTTCCCATGAAACACGCTCTTCCCCATACTGTTCCTCTTCTGCTTCTGATGTCTTCCCTGTACGAATGGAATGAGCCAGCAGAATCACCAACGCGACCGCCCCAGCGGCAATCGCATTTTTTACTTGCTCTATCAAAGAAACGAAGCCGCTTGTTACAACTGCAATTTTGCCTGCTACCCGGGCATTGCGAAGATCCTCCACCGTCCCCACATTGGCAAAAACCTCTTCAACTCCAACCGAACCAACGATTTCAACCGCTTGGGCAACAGAATGGGTTACCAGATCACGCGTGTGGCGAGGCTGCAGCTGTGCCAAGCCTTCTGCTGAAACTGCGCTGTAAGGAATATCCCCAAACACCATGACAGACGAAAAGGTAACAGAAGCCGCTTTCTGATTCGTTCTCATATCGAATCGCTCCCTCAACACGTTTTTTGGTTCACTCGTTTTCCATAAAATGTATTGATGGAAATATTCTTGGATCAGCTTCTGTTTCCTTCCTGTTTTTACTAGGAATCGTTAGACAAAAACCTGCGGCATTTTACGAGGCGAATTCGCTTTTTGCCGATTTGCCCAGAATAGTGCGAAGCAGGCTGAACTGCGCCAAACCAGCAAACAGCAGGAGCACGGCAAACACGGAAAACGTCGTTTGCCCTCCGAATTTCTGGAACAGCAGTCCCCCCATTGTAGGACCGATCGCCCTCGCCACCTGCCAGCTCATGCCATAGATAGAGAAATACCGGCCGCGCATCTCTTGCGGCGCCATAATCGAGACGACCTTTTGCATATGGGGGCCAAGCAGCATTTCCGCGACGGTGAACAACAGCTCGACAGCCACCAGCAAGGCGAAAAACGGTGCGAATCCGTACCCGAAGGCGACAACCATCAAAATCATGTATGAAATGAGGATGACGTGTTTGACGGAGGCGTTTTGCGTCTTTTTGACAATCCACATTTGGAATAGGATGACGCTGGTTCCGTTAATCGACATCAACCAGGCAAATATGGTTTGGTAATCAGCGGTCTGATTGCGCAAATGCAGTGGAAATACCGATTCGACCTGGGAATAGAGCAAGCTGATCGGGACAGCGAATATCGTAAAGAGCAGCAGCGGTTTGTGCTCGGACAGCACCAGCTTTGGCATCGACGCGTTTACATTGGCTTTTGCCTGGACCTGCGGCAAAGTCTCTGGAACCTTTTTCCACAGGATGCTGGCGTACACGAGGAACGCTAACGAAGCGATGCCGAACACCAGGGCAGGGCTTTGCTTGAATACGAGCAACCCCAGCATCGGTCCGATCGCAGAGCCGATGTTCAATGCGGTGTGCAGGAGCGCAAACACTTCCGATCGCTTCTCCTCCGGCACAACATCCGTAACCTGCGCATTGGCGGCGGGGAAAAAGAGCGACATCCCCAACCCATTGAGGATCGCCAGCACTGCAAACTGCCAGACCGATTCCGCAAAGGCCATCCCTGCCATCGAGCCGGTCTGGATCAACAACGCTGCCAGCATGAGCGGCTTGCGTCCAAACCTGTCGGTCAATCCTCCACCCATCACGCTTACTACCATTCCCACGAACGGCTGCAAGCCAATGACGATCATCGGCAAAATGACTGATCCGCCAAGCTTTTCATTCAGATACAGCACCATGAACGGGCGAAGCATAAAGCCGGTCAGTGAGGTTAGGACGGTTCCCCAGAAACGGACCCAGATCGCCGTATCATAACGCTCGAGAATTGCAGTAATGTATCTCATATTCTCTCGCCCTTTTGATCAAATTTTTTTGACAATCTGTATTATTGTACAGCGGATTGCTTTCTTTGCACATAAAAGAAAGAGGGCTATTTTTCAGCTTTGGCCAGTAAAAGCAGATTGGTCAAGCTGTACAGCTCGTCAATAATGGCCGTCAGCCTCTCTTTCGCGGCGTTGTCCACCAATTCATTCTGCTCGTTGAAATGATGTGGGTCTGCCGCAAATTGCCCGGGCAGCACCAGCCCATACACAGCCCGCATGACCGTGCGAAGGTTGCCGAGCGCATTGATGCCACCCTTGCCGCCGCCAGTGACCGCCGCGATCGTCACCGGCTTTTCCTTGAAATACTTGCTTCCGAGAAAGTCGATCGCATTTTTGAGTGCCCCGCTCATCCCCGAATGGTACTCCGGCGTACAGATGAAAAATCCGTCGGCTTGTTCGGCAGCAGCCCGCAGGCGTTTTACCGCTGGATGGTGCTGTTGAGCGTCTGTTCCATTATAAATTGGAAGCACATCTCTTCCT
>JBLNEJ010000099.1:0-4850 GCA_050262535.1 Clostridia bacterium | reverse complement strand
TGATCAGAAAAAAATCAACAAGGCACGCTCTCAATCATCTCCGACTGCCTATTTCACGGACAAATTTCAAATGCCGCTGCAAGGACGGTTAACCACCCCATACGGGTATCAGCGCGTCGTGAATGGACAGCCTGCCAATCGCCACCTTGCCATCGATATTGCCAACAAAGAAGGCACACCGATCGTCGCAAGCCACAACGGAAAAGTTGTGCTCGCCGAATCGCTGTACTTGACCGGCAATACGGTGATGATCGACCACGGATTGAATGTCTTTTCTTCCTATGCCCATATGTCCAAGCTTGACGTAAAAGCTGGCCAGATGGTCAAAAAGGGCCAGGTGATCGGCCGTGTCGGCACGACCGGATTTTCAACGGGACCACACTTGCACTACGCCATGTTGATCGGAAATACGTTCATTAATCCGAATCCGTTTTTCCAAGCTTCACCATTCGAGTGGAAATAACAACCGGATGGAAGCGTTTTCTTTGTGGAGAATGCAGGAAATTCAAGCCTCTGTGTTGAACTTGGAACAGTGGTTTCTATATAATACAAGAGTTCGTGTGCCTAACGGAGGTTTTTCACAATGAGTAAAAAAACAGTGCCAAAGCGAGTGTTGAATCAATTGATCACATTCATGGCACCTTACGAGCAAGCGGTGGACGAACTGAAACTGAAGCTGAAGGGGATCAAATATGGGTTCCAAAAAAGCGGCCGTTACTCGCCGATCGAGTTCGTTGTCGGACGTGTCAAAAAGCTGGACAGCCTGTTACACAAGGCGATGGAAAAAGAGATTGATTTTACACAAGATACATGGCAGGAGCAGCTAGAACGGGAAATTACCGATATTGCCGGACTGCGCATCGTCTGCCGCTACATCGATGACTTGCTTGAAGTGAAGCAATTGCTGATGGAGCGGGAGGACATTGTCGTACACGACATCAAGGATTATTTGGCCAAGCCGAAAACGTCAGGCTACCGAAGCATTCACATGATCTGTTCCTATACGGTTTACCATGGGAGCGAGAGGCGCAATTTGTTTTGCGAAATCCAGATCAGAACGCTGGGAATGAACTTCTGGGCGACCAACGAACACGAGCTGCGGTACAAGTACGCGGGCAATATGCCGCAGAATGTTCTCGAACAACTCAGCGAAGCGTCTACCATTACCCATCGGCTGGATGAATTGATGAACAACCTGAGGCAGGAAATTTTGACACCTGCACCTGTTGATACATCTTTGGAAGAGCGTTTGGAGGAAATTTTTTCACTGTATGTCAAACAAGATTTCGAATCTGCTGGTCAGCTGTACCGCGAGCATGTGAGCGGATTTGAAAGTGCTTTTCAGGACAATCCTAAGTTCAAAATGATCTCTGACCTGCTTGGAAAACGTTTTGGAGGATAAAACAAACGAATGATGAAACTGCTACGATATCTGCTTCTTTGCACATTCTTGACCTTGTTGCTCCCGCTGGCCACATCGGCTGAGCAGGAAAACGTCCAACTAAACGACGGGCTGTTGAACGGAAAATCCGCCATCCTGATCGACGGTACAACCGGGACGGTCCTGTACCAGAAAAACCCGGATGAGCGATTGTTCCCCGCAAGCATTACCAAGATCGCAACAGGAATATACGCCATTGAAAACGGTAATCCCGCTGACATCGTTACGGTTTCCAAAAAGGCGCGGAATGTAGAAGGCACGCGCGTCTACCTGGCTGAAGGGGAAAAAGTGACGTTAGAGAAATTGGAATACGGTTTGATGATGCACTCCGGCAATGATGCAGCGATTGCCATTGCGGAGCACATGGAAGGCAGTACGGAGCGGTTCGGTGAAAAGCTGACCGAGTTTATCAAGGAAAAAACCGGTGTGAAGAACACCAACTTTACGAATCCGCATGGACTTCACGACGACAACCATTACACGACCGCAGCGGATATGGCAAAAATCGCCCAGTACGCGATGAAAAACCCGAAGTTTCGTGAGATCGTTGCGACCAAGCGTTTGAAGTGGGATGGTGCCGAATGGCAAACCGTTCTCGTGAACCACAACAAAATGCTGACGAATTACGAAGGGGCGACAGGAATCAAAAACGGCTTTACCGATCAGGCCCACAGCACGCTGGTTGCTTCTGCGAAGCGAGGCAATACGGAGCTAATTGCGGTCACCATGATGGCAGATTCGAGCGCATGGACCTACAAAGACGTAAGCCGGATGCTTGATTATGGGTTTGCCCATTATGAGACAAAGCAGGTCAGCGCCAAAGGTGACGCCTATGCGAACAAGGACTTGTTCCTGACCGTTCCGCTGGGTGCGACGTTTACCCGCCAGATGAAAGGCAGCAGCATGCTAGAAGTGACGCTGTCGACGGGAGAAGAATATTTCTTTTCCAGAGAACAGGATTTGAAAAAAACGGTCTCTGCCGCTTCCATGGCGTATGAACACAAGCTGCCCAGCAGGGAAAGTATCGTTCCGCATACCGTGCTATTTTTTTCCTGGCTGTTTTTGAACGCCTTGATGGTTGTATATACGTTACGACGTATCGTGAAACGGCGCAAAACTTCATATCAACAAGCAATTCGCAGGCGGGCCGATTGGTAGGCTCGCTTTTTTCTATGAAAAACGTCTCGACGTTTTTCATAAAAGTAGATGTGACCGCTTGCGGTCAACAAAACGGTCTTGTCCATTTTGTTTGGTTGTGTCACAAAATGCCGGCTGCGTAGTCTGAAAAAATAGAGGGGGGGAACGTGCGTGGAAAATGCAGAGGCTTGGCCGGTACAACTTCATCCGACCAGGGAAGCAATTTTACAAACCTGGATGTCCGAACATGGGGAAAAGGTGCTTCATTTTATTTATCTTACAGTCAAAGACAGACATCTCGCAGAGGATTTGACCCAGACGGTTTTTCTGAAAGCGTATCGCAGTCTGGATTCCTTTCGCGGTGAATGTAGTCCAAAGACCTGGTTGTACAAGATCGCGCTGAATGAAACTCGCAGCTACTTGACTTCCTGGGCGTTTCGTCATTTGTTTGCCACGATGTCAGAAAAGGTAGAAGAGCTGCTCGAGCGAGGGAATCTTCCCGATGTGGAGACGGAAGTGGTGGAACGATTGGATCGACAGGAGATCGCCCGCCTCGTCATGTCGTTGCAACCCCGCCACCGTCAAATCATTGTGCTACATTACTATGAAGATCTGACGTTGCGTGAAATCGCTGAGCTGATTGAAGTAACCGAGGATAACGTCCGGACACGGCTGCATCGCGCCCGAAAGCAGCTTCGTCAACTTTTGGAAGGGAGGAGACCTTGATGGGTATGGAAAAGCTGCTGCAGCGTTTCGGTAAAACGGCGAAGGAGACGCTATTGCGAGAGATTCATTTCGATGCTTCCATGGAAAGGAGGATACTGACAAAACTGGCAACACCACATAAGCGACACGACCGAGCGGTGACTGTCACAAGCTGTCTTGCTGCCTGCGCTGTTATGGGCATTGCTCTATGGAGTCCGTGGGTAGTGTCAGAAACGAGAACAACACCAGCGATCCAAGTCAATGCCCCTCCGTTGCCCACTAGTGAGCCTCCAGCACAAGCCAGTACCCGCAATATCCCCGCATTTTCCTGGCCGCACGGCGATCAAGGATTTGAACATGCGTTTGCGGAGGGGGAAGGAATGACCGAGCCAGTGGTAGTGGAGAAGGACGGGTATACGATCAAGATCATGGAGGTCATGCTCGATTTGGAGCGAATTACGTTCGCCGTTACAATCAGTGGGTAGAAGATCAGGGAGCAGTACGCGAAACGAGAGGAATCAGATGGTGAAATTGAATGGAATGTAGATCCATCCGGCTTAGGTTCGTTAACGACTCAATATGATAGCTGGCAGAAGGATGAAGGGGAACCGGTATTCTATTTGTACGGGGATGGTCTCTTGGAACCCGATTTGGTCAGAAAAATGAGTACCAAGGCCAATCCAGCGATCAGGTTCGAGATTAGCAGGGGAAGGGAATCATTTCTGAACGTGGATGTTCCCATTCAACAAGAATGGATGAAGGAAGCAGTGACGCATCAGATGAACCAATCGCTTTCATTGGATGCTGAAACAAACGGAATGATCCACCAGATCGATGTAAAACAGCTCCGTCTTCTTCCAACTGCGATGAGTCTGGATTTGCAATTGAACCAAAAGGATGGCTATACCGTTGATAACCTCGAGAATGCTTATATCACAGATGAGTCAGGGAACAAATATGGTCAGGTACAAGGCACGATGGGAAAACGGGCGCTCGACTCCACAACAACCCGGTTTTACTTTGTCCCGTCACTCTACCATAAGCCGTTGCCGAAACAACTGACCTTGCACTTCTCAGGGCTTAGAATGACCGCAGTACATACGGAAGAGAAGCTCCAGCTGCAGATGAACCAAGCTTTTCCGCAATATGAACAGTTTGACGGACAAGAGTATGCCATACTTGGGGCAACTTTCAAAGACAACAATCTTGAACTGGTGATAAAAGGGAAACAGTGGTTACAGCGTGTGAATTTTTCGATGAAGGGAGGGGAAAGGGGAAAAAGGGACGTAACGACACAAGGGGGAGTCTCAACCGTTACAATACGCTTTCCAGTCGAACAGAAGGATATGTACGAAATCGAACTAAAGCGTTATGACTATCTGGTTCATGCAAAGGGAGTAATTCCGCTTGATAGATAAAAAGCCGGAGAACGGCAGAACAGAGTGCGGGACTGCCCCCGTAATGTGAGACAAATCAAAACACCTTCAAGAGAATGAAACCATGTCGTAAGATATGGGGATAATCTTGGAGGTGTTTTTGCTTTGGCAACAAGAGTGAGTTATCCCGT
>JBLNEJ010000098.1:0-16025 GCA_050262535.1 Clostridia bacterium | reverse complement strand
ACTAAGTCATGTTCCCGTGGACGGGGCATGAGAGGCGCTTGTTTGTAACATGCCTTTGTAGGGACCGTTAGAAGCCATTAGCCGGTGGTTATGGAATGAAAGGTGGGGAACAGAGTTTGTTTTAAAAATTTACGCTTGTTTTCATTTGCGTTATTCTCCTCTCGTATCTGCAACTGGCGGGCGGCAGCCAGCGTGCGATGGCCAGCGGAGAGGTCATAAAACAAGCCAACAAAGACGTGTTTATTGATAGGTCCAGTACGTATCCATCGGGCCTTGACCCCAGCGGGTTTGTTCCGGGAGCCAGGAATGTCAATGTCAACTTTGTCGGACCGGATTATATTTATGAAGATCAGAAAACGGCGATTAATTTTACCGGATTGAATTCGGGGCTGCCATCGTGGTTAAGTTAAGGGTGTTTGTTGCCTATGTGTATACGGACTCCAGCCCGAATAATGTTTTGGTAAGTATTCATGCATCCGATAACACTGACTGGGCAGAAGATCTGGGTAAAAACAAGGCTAACTTCCCGGCAAACAATTACGCTTTTCCCAACTTGCAAAATATTAATGTGGCCAGCAATACCGGCGTTCTCGATACGACCAATGTCGATACAACATCAACAGGGTGTACCCCCATTGCGAATACTTTGTTGGGATGTTTAAACTTTGACGTCACCGATTATGTTACGAACAAAATTGCTGGCGGCGCTACGGACGTTACTTTCTTGTTGTCAGGTATGCTGGGTACAAAAAAAACAGCCTACTTCATGATTTATCCCAATGAAAATGCAACCTATACGCCGCAGCTGATTTTTACAGGTGTCACCGGCGTGGCGAACGGCGCCAGCTACAACAGCGACCGGACGATTACGCTGAGCGATGGCACGGCAACACTGGATGGTTCGGCCTTCGCAAGCGGTAGCACAGTTAGCGCGGAAGGAACGCATACGCTGATCGTGACGGACGCAGCGGGCAAAACGACGACGGTAACTTTTATAATTGATAAAACGGCGCCGGTGGTGAGCGGAGTAACAGAAGGCAGCTTGTATAACGTCAACAAAACGATTACGTTCAACGAAGGCACGGCGACATTGGACGGTTCGGCCTTCACAAGCGGCAGCACAGTGAGCGCAGAAGGCGCGCATACGCTGATCGTGACGGACGCAGCGGGCAACACGACGACGGTGAACTTCACGATCGACAAAACCCCGCCGACAGTCTCCGGCGTGACGAACGGCGCCAGCTACAACAGCGACCGGACGATTACGCTGAGTGACGGCACGGCGACGCTGAACGGTGCGTCCTTCACAAGCGGCAGCACAGTGAGCGCGGAAGGCGCACATACGCTGATCGTGACGGATACAGTGGGCAACACGACGACGGTACATTTTACAATTGATAAAACGGTGCCGGTGGTGAGCGGAGTAACAGAAGGCGGCTTGTATAACGTCAACAAAACGATTACGTTCAACGAAGGCACGGCGACACTGGACGGTTCGGCCTTCACAAGCGGCAGCGCGGTAAGCGCGGAAGGCACGCATACGCTGATCGTGACGGACGCAGCGGGCAATGTAACGACGGTGAACTTCACGATCGATAAAACCCCGCCGACAGTCACCGGAGTGACGGACGGCGCCAGCTACAACAGCGACCGGACGATTACACTTGGCGACGGCACGGCAACACTAAATGGCGCGGCCTTCGCAAGCGGCAGCACAGTGAGCGCGGAAGGCACATACACACTGATCGCGACGGACGAAGCGGGCAACACGACGACGGTACATTTTACAATTGTTAAAAGCAAAGCTGCAACATTGACTTCTACAATTGGAACCGTAAGCAATGGCGGAACGGCGAATGAAAGCATTACGAACATTCCCTTCGGCACAACGTTAGCCGCGTTCAAGGCAGCGATCACGCCAGCAGCAAACGCAACGTTTGAAGTCTACGATGCAGACGGAACAACTGTAGCTACAACATTAGCAAGTGGCAAGAAGGTCATTGTTACAGCGCAGGATGGAATAACGAAGGTAACCTATACAGTAAATGTGAGAAGACAGTCTCCGCCTACTCCTTCCTACTATCCGGTTACAGACGTGAGCCTGGATCAAACGGAGCTCATCTTGACCGCAGGCGAAGAAACTGTAGTCTTGCACGCTGCGATCAATCCATCGTATGCGACCATTCAAAGCGTGACATGGAGTAGCAGCGATCCGCGAGTAGCAATAGTTGACGACAAAGGCGTTGTTACGCCAATCGCCGCTGGTACGGCAACGATTACCGTTATGACGACAGACCAAGCCAAAATGGCGACGGCCCGGGTGAAGGTTGTCGAGGTCGATGAAAACAAGTTTGTTGGACTGGAAGTGTCAGAAAAAAGCGTTTTGCTCAAACCAAACAAATCTTTTTCTATTACAGTACATGCCATCTATTCAAATGGAACAAAAGAAAACATCACCAAGGATAAAGAAGTCACCTATCGCACTAGTTCGAAAACATTCGCGACGGTCACGAAAGGTGTAATCAAAGCAGGGAAAAAAGAAGGCCAGGCGACGATTACGATTACCTATCAAGGCAAGAAGGTAAAAGTCCCTGTATGGATCTCGAAGCTGGATGTGACCAAGCTGGAGATTCAGCCGACCAACCTGCAGGTAGAGGTTGATCAAGTTGAGCAACTCTCGCTGACGGCCACATTATCCAACAAAAAGGCAAAGGATGTCACGAAACAAGCCATATGGGAAACTAGCGAGCCAACGGTGGCAACCATCGATGAGAGCGGAAAACTCACAGCTATGGCTTCTGGTACGACAGTGATCACAGCCGCATACGGTGGCAAGACAACCGAAATTACCGTAGAAGTGAACGATGCAAAGCAGATCAAACGACTCGCCGCTAGCAAACCAAAGGTAACGGTAGGAGTAGGAAAAGAACAAAGCATCAAGCTAACCGCTACGTATCAGGATCATTCGAAAAAAATCATAACCAACCAAGCAAAATGGTCGAGTGAAGACGAGACCATTGCTACCGTGAACAATGGCGTGATTATTGGACAAGCCAAAGGAACGGTGAAAATTCAGGCGAAATACAAAGGGAAAACAGTGACGATCACCGTTACAGTTACGAATTAACCACGGAAAAGCTCAAATCTCGACTGAGAGATTTGAGCTTTTGTTTATGTAATCCACCAATGATAGCCATTCCTACGAACGAGGCGTTCAAAAAAGGACCTCGTCGTGATGATTGTGTTCAACGCCTCGCAGATATTTGCAGGGTACATTTTCCTATAATGATGATATTATTTTATATAATTAACTTACTTATTGCGCTCTTGGAGATTGGGGTTGGGTTCATCATGAGGGGTATTCTCCGATTCGGTTCTCGTACGATCTTGCTTCAAATAGCTGCTGCCGTTATTGTTGGTTTGGTTGCAAGCTATGCCGTCATCTCTGCACCGGATTCCCCTAAGTTCCAAAGTGAAAAAGGCATTCTGGATGTAACGCAGGTTCATGTCAGTGAGAATCCGATAAAGGTAAAAGGGGAGTGGGCGTTCTACTGGCAAGAGCTGCTGTCGCCTGAGGACATACAGATTCGTTCTTCAAGAGACGGAAATCATGACCGCTGGATCAGCATCCCGAACTCCTGGCTAGGCTATCGGATAGATGGTCAGCAGCTGAATGGTACAGGCTTTGCAACCTTTCGGGTGGTCATCCAACTTAGCGAGCAGGATCGGAATGAGCGGCTTGCTCTGCGGCTGCCTTCCATCTTTCATGCGTATAAATTATGGGTGAATGGCGAGCTCCTGGCAGAAGCTGGTGCGGTTGGTCAGGACAAGAGCAGCGTGAGACCGCAACTGGTAACGAAGCTGGTGTTCTTCCAGCCCGAGAATGACAGGGTGGAACTGGTTATGCAAGTTGCCAACTTCCATCATATGCGAGGCGGCATTACCAAGTATATCGAGTTGGGCGGCAGTGATGTGTTAACGGTCAGGACAAATCTGGAAATCGCCGCTGAAATGTTCATCACCGCAAGCCTGCTGGTGATTGGCGTGTATCACCTGCTGTTATTCGTGCTGCGACGCAAGGACAAGGCTCCTTTGTATTTTGGCCTGTTCACCTTGTTGTTTGGTATCCGATCCTTGCTGGTCGGCGAGCTCTTGCTCACACAATTGTGGCCAGCTTTTCCATGGGAATTGCAGTTCAAGATTGAGTACCTGATTCTTTGCAGCGGTGGTTATATCATCATGATGTACTCTGAGTGCATCTTTCCAAATTATGTGTCGCGTTGGTTTCATCTAGGCAGTCGGATCGTAACCGGCGCATTCTGTATAATGGTTGTGGTGACCCCTGCCATTATCTATACAAAATTATTACTGATAATCGGTGTGATGGTTGTTCTGCAGATGGTTTATCTGATGGTTGGGCTGGTCCAAGCGGCTGTGCGGCGTATGGAGGGAGCGCTGATCTTCCTGCTGGTGTCGGTGGTTGCTTTGGTTACGGTCGTCAACGATTTTTTATATTACAACGAATGGTCGCCGATCGGCAATACATCTCCGCTTGGTCTGTTGGTTTTTACGATCGCACAGATGATTCTACTTTCTTCGAGATTTACGAGGGCAGCATCGAACGAGGAGAGGATTGCAGTTGAGCTGCAGGACGCTAACAACAAGCTGACCGAAATGAATATGAATCTGGAACGGACCGTGCAGGAACGCACACAGGCCTTATCCGCAGCTCATGATGATCTCCGCACTTCGTATGACCGGTTGCTTCACTCCGAGCAAGGGAGAAAGAAGCTCCTTGCCTATATTACCCATGATCTGCGTATGCCGCTGTCCAGCATGCTTGGTTATGTAGAAGCTGTGCAGGACAGGGTCAAGCCGGAACGTAATGAACAGTACTTGAAGTATATCCGGGATAACACGATAAGGATTAACCGCATGATCGAGGAGTTGTCCTTCTTGTCGCATTTGGAGACGGGACAAGTCTCGTTCCGAATGGAGCCGGTTCATGTGATTCACTTCTTGCGTGGTTTTTTTGAACAATATGAGCTGGTTGTGCGTGACGCAGGGTTGGATTTCATGCTGGATATCGGAGATGCGGAAGATCAACGACCTAACTCGCCTGTTGTCGAGATGGATGCGCAAAGATTAGAGCAGGCTTTGTTTAATCTAGTGTCGAACGCGATGAAGTTCACCTCTAGGGGTGGGCTGGTGCGTATTGCGCTAGCTGAAGACGAGGTGAATTATACCCGCTATGCGATCATTAGCGTACAAGATTCTGGCATGGGTATTCCTCCAGATCAGCTCGAGCAAATCTTCGATCGCAATTACAGGTATGATCGACCGGGCGTGGAGGTGGAAGTAGAGGGCAGCGGGCTCGGGCTGGCGATTTGCAGGGAAATCGTACAAGCGCATGGAGGGACGGTTCGAGCGGAGAGCGACGGCAAGACGGGGTCGATATTCTATATATCGCTTCCTTGTATTGTAAATAAAGGAAGGTGACGGTGTGGTGGACACTCACAAAATAATGATCGTCGATGATGATCCCCATATATGCGAGATTGTTCAGGTGTATTGCGAGAGGGAGGGTTTCATATCCTCCTACAGTCATTGCGGGACAGAAGCCATGAAGCTGCTTACGTCTTTCGAGCCGGATTTGATTGTACTGGATGTACTGCTGGCTAATGAAAACGGCATTGATTGGTGCATGAACGCACGTAGCTACACGAATGCGCCGATCGTGTTTCTGAGCAGCCGTGAGGAAGACGAGGTGAAAATCAGCGCATTATCCTATGGCGGCGACGATTATGTGACCAAGCCGTTCAGTCCTGAAGTACTCATGGCCAAGATCAAGGCTCATCTTCGCAGAGTGTCGACGGGCAGAAGGGAACAACTGCTGGAGTTACCGGGTTTGACGCTGGATTTCTTCTCACAGTCCGTCAACATCGGTAGTGAACCCATCTTTTTATCGAAAAAAGAGTTCAGTCTACTGTCCTATATGGCACAAAACGTTAATCGTGTCGTCAGTGCCGATACGTTGTTTCAGCTCATCTGGGGAACGGAGAGTCTGGAGGATACGAGAACGGTCGCTGTACACATCAGTAATTTACGCAAAAAAATCGAGACTGACCCTGCCAATCCTGAGAGAATCATTACGATTCGGGGGGCCGGATATATGCTGGTTGCCAGAAGTGCGTTGCAAGCGCCGCGCTCGTAGCAAGGGCTCCCATGAGGATCGTGGTACCGGCCACATGAAATAATGGCAGATCAATTAACACGACATCCTCTCGACTCATCATAACATCGCTAATAAAGTGAAAAATACTCATGTAGTTGTTTACATGTGTGGTCATGACACCCTTGGGATTTCCTTCTGTTCCAGTTGTATAGATAAGATTGACAGTATCACATGATTCTATGTATGTCTCGATTTCAGTATCTTTACTGGGGAGTGTATCTTGGATGGTTTCACTTCGTGGACAAGGGAGTCTTCGATGAAGAAAAGCTTAGGCTTAGGTTATTGATAATATAGGTGATCTCTTTCGCTTTTAAACTGAAGTTAATGGGGACAGGAAACACAAAAAGTGGGGCATCCCCAAGCCATCTGTGATGACCATCGGGACGCCCCACCATTATCTGTACGAATTAACGAAGCAGTTGCAACACGCCTTGAGGTTGCTGATTTGCTTGAGCAAGCATTGCTTGAGCAGCTTGAGCAAGAATGTTGGATTTCGTGTGATTCATCATTTCTTTCGCCATATCTACATCCCGAATACGAGATTCAGCCGCAGTCAAGTTCTCTGAGGATGTATTCAAGTTGTTAATGGTATGTTCCAAGCGATTTTGGTAAGCACCCATGCTTGCGCGTTGTGCTGATACAGCATTGATCGCATCATCTAACACGCTGATTGCTGCTGTTGCCTTATCGGTAGTCGAAACATCGAGAGCGTATTCCGTATTCGTGTTGCTAGTCCCGTCTGTTGCTGAAGTAATTGCCGAATAAGAGGCAGTTTTTCCCTCACGAGAGGTTACAGTTCCGGTTGTGTTCGAACTGATTTTCAATGCCTGGCTGCGCATGTCGGTAATTGCTACCGCGATTGTTTGATCGGAGTTGGCCCCTACCTGGAAGCGCAACCCGTTATCAACCGCATCGGAGCCGGCAGTGACAGTAACTCCGCTTGCCGTATCCAGCTTCAATGTCTTTGCCAGATCACCAGCCGAGATGCTAACCGATCCGCTTGCTCCATTCGTGCCTGTGGTAATTTCAAAAGCGCCGTCTTTGAAATTTACGGTTGCGTTGGCAAGTGCTCCTCCAACTGCACGAATTTGCGTTTGGAGATCCGACGCCAATCCACCCGTTGTATAGTTGCCGACTGCGAGTGAAATATTTACAGCGTTTCCATCAATCGTAATCGTTCCGGTGTTATTGGCATTTTTTCCTTGCGTGTAATTCGTTGTGTTTAAACCCAAAGCATTGGCGGCAGACCCGGTAACAGCGGTAATGCTGCTTTCGGAGCCGCTTAAGCTGTTCGTGAAGGTCAATTTGTTGTCAGCGGTAAAGGAAGCGACAATATTGCCTGACCCAAACGCAGCATCCAGCTTGGTGTTCAGATCTGTGAGTAAGCTGGTTTTGCTGGCGGCATTGGTGAAATCATATGTCGCGTCATTCAACGTGATGCTCTTGCTGATTCCATTCGCGGTAATATTCAGTGCGTTGTTGCCATTGCCTGAAATTCCGATTGCAAAGGAGTCAGCAGGCGCGGCCTTGAGCAGGGAAGTCGCTCCACCGCCATCGATGGACAAGGTATCGGAAGCGTTCTTAGCTGTGAAGACAACTTTATTGCTCGTGTCAAAGCTTACATTAATGCTATCGACACCGAATGCTGCATCCAGCTTCGACTTGATGTCGTTGATGAAATCAACTGCACTGTCATCGCCGCCGGAGCTGTAGTCTTTGTTGGACAATGTGATCGTTTTAGTTGTGCCACCGTAAGTAACGGTCAACTTGTTTGTCTCGGTGCCTTGGGCCGCCATGCTGCCGTCCAGTCCGAGAGCGGCAGCAGCAGTACCGCCAATGTTATCAATTGTACTTGCTGTGCCAGTCGTATTATCCGTCAATACCAATTTACCGGCGTTGAATGAAGCGGCAACATTGCCTGCACCAAATGCGGTATCCAATTTCGCGTTAATATCCGTCAAGAAGTTTGCTTGTTGAGTCGCGTTTGTCAGGTCTGTATAGTTCCCCGCTAGCGTGATGGACTTGTTCGTACCGTTTACTGACAAAGACAACGTATTGTTCGCAGTCGGCGAGCTGGTGGTCAGTGAATCTGCGGCGGCGTTTTTCACTACTTTATCCAGCAGTCCACCGTTATCAAGCGTTAACATATCTCCATTATTCTGGGTTGTAAAGGTAATCTTGTTGCTAGCGTCCAACGAAGCAGTTACTTTTCCTGCTCCATAGGCTGCTGACAATTGAGTATTCAGATCGGTAATGAAGTCAGAGGTTTTGTTTCCTGCTGTACCATCATAGTTTTTGGCTGCGAGTGTAATCGTTTTTTGTGTCCCTTGGTACGTCATCGTTAAGGAATTGTTTTCTGTCCCTTGAACGAGTGTTGCGGTATCCACCCCAAGCCCAGCAGCTCCGTTCCCAATTATGCTGGTAATCGTGCTCCCGGAACCGGAGGCGCCATCGGTCAGCTTCAGTTGCCCGGAAGCATCAAAGGAACCAACAACACTACCCACACCGAATTGAGCATCCAACTTCGCATTGAGATCAGCCAAGAAAGACGTTTTGCCTGGGGCACCTGTCAAATCGTAAGAAGCCGCTGCCAATGCAATGTTTTTGGAAGAGCCATTAACGGTTATGGTCAACGTGTCATTTTGGGCAACGGTTTGTGTGGCTAACGAATCCGTTGGTGCACTCAGCAAATGCGATGTAGCTAATCCGCCGCCATTCACCGCAAAAGAAGTAGCTGTTCCTGCGTAACTGATCTCCAGTTTACTGGTGGACGCATTAAAGCCTACCGAGATGTTGGTATCTCCTCCGGCAGCAGCTTGCATCGCTGCTTGAAGATCAGCTGCAAACTTGGCGACACCGTTTCCTGCCGTACCATCATAGTTATTAGCAGCCAATGTGGCCGTGTATGACGTTCCGCCGACTGTGAATTGTAATTCGTTGTTCGCTACGGTGACATTCGGGCCGACAAATTCGCCTGGACCGCCACCCGCAGTAGTAAATGTTTTTGTTCCGTTAACTTCTTGATGTGAAGATGAAGAAATTTTGAGAGCTGCGTTGGAAGTAAGAACAACGGAACCGGTGGCGGTTGCGCTGGTTGTCGCCAGGTTTGGCCCTACTGCGGTTGCATATGCTTTCGTACCGGTAACGGAAGGCGCGAACGCGCCAATGTTTTGAGCCGTAAGGGCATTTCCTGTCAGAACAGCTTTCGTTTCCCCAACAGTATGACCCAAGCGGCAGCAACCAGCGAATCGGTCATTGTAGCGGCGCTGAAAGCCACTGCTGAAGCGGCGGTAAATAACAACAGTATTGCGATAACGATCAACAAGGTCAGCTACACTGCGCCTGTGGCGGGCGATGCCAACAATCCAAGCGGCACAGACGGCAGCTACACTTTTGCCGTGACCGTAGCAAAGGGTTCGCAGAGTCAGACCACTGGGCAGAAAACCATCACGATTACCGCAACGACTTTTAAAAAATATGTTCCACCCTCAACCCCTTACTATTCAGTTGAAGACGTAAGCCTGGATAAACCGGAGCTCACATTAACCGCAGGCGGAGAAACGGCTGTCTTGCACGCGACAGTTCGTCCAACTTACGCAACGTATACAAGCGTGACATGGAGTAGCAGCGATCCGAAAGTTGCAACGGTTGACAGCGACGGTGTTGTTACTCCGCTCTCTCCCGGGACAACGACGATTACGGTTACGACCGCGGATCAAGCCAAGACGGCAACGAGCAAGGTAAAGGTTGTCGAAGCTGCGAAACTGATCAGACTGAAAGCTTCAGAAAAAGCGGTATTGCTGCAACCGAACAAATCCGTATCGATTACGGTGTACGCCATCTATTCGAATGGCACAGAAGAAGACATAACCGAGGATCGTGCAGTGAAATACAGCACAAGCTCAAAAACGAAAGCGACTGTCACCGCAGGAGTAATCAAAGCAGGAAAAAAAGAAGGCACCGCGACGATTACCATTACCTACCGAGGGCAGAAGGTAAAAATTCCTGTACGGATCTCGAAGCTACAAGTAACAGAGGTGGAGTTGCAGCCGTCAACTCTGAAAGTAGCGGTTGAGCAAGAGAAACAACTCCAATTGACAGCAACGTTGTCGAACAAAAAAACAGAAGATGTGACGGAACTGGCAACGTGGTCAAGCAGTGATCCAGCTGTGGCGACAATCGACGAGAACGGCAAGCTGACCGCAATTGCTCAAGGCACATCCATCATCATCGCAAAATACGGCGGTAAATCGTCCGAAATGACTGTAGAAGTAAGCGAAGCAAAACAAGTAAAACGACTCACCGTGAGCAAAAGAAACGTCACGGTATCCGTTGGAAAAGAGCAAAGCATCAAGCTAACAGCTTATTTTAAGGATAACTCGAAAGAGATCGTAACGGAGCAAGCCTCGTGGTCAAGTGAAGACGACATGATTGTCAGCGTGAAAAACGGTGTCATCAGTGGAAAAGCCCCAGGAACGGTGAACATCCAAGCGACATACCAAGGGAAGATCGCTACGATCACTGTTACCGTTACGAAATAAACCCGGAAAAAGCTCAAATTCTCGACAGAGAGATTTGAGCTTTTTTCATGTCATACACCAAAGATAGCCATTCCTGCGAACGAAAATGATCAAGAACTTACCCAGTTTTTTAGAAAGTGATTGTATGGATAAACCTCCCACGGCTAGCAAATGGCAGCCAAACCAGAACCATACTCGAATGAAGAAGACCCGTATATATCAAGGTGTTAGCCCACCTAGACAGGTACGGACCAAATAGGCAAAGTCCCCGTGGATGGGGCATATGGAGTGTTGTGTATCGCTCGTAAGGAAGTAGTATTTCGAGTATTTAAACTTCATTAAAACTAATAGAGCCTAAGCGGAGGCAGTGCCTAGGTTTTCCTTATGCGCAGATACGTAGAGGCAAAAGTGAAAGATATTCAAGAAATGGAAGGGGATTGAAGAAATTTGTCGAACATACGATTTGTGAACAGTATTAGTAGTATCCCTGGCAGAACGAGGATTGCAAATAGGGATTTCTACGGAAAAGCAAACTAACGAATCCAGTATGGATTGTAAAGCAGAATCGAATTTTTGTGATTAGGGATTGGGAGGTACGAGATTGAGCAAATTAAAAGATAACAGTATAACAATATACGAGGCTTTACAAAATATCAAAGACGGAAAATATGTAATGCCAGCGTTTCAAAGGCAATTTGTTTGGGGTATGGAGCAAATTGAAAAACTATGGGATTCCATTTTGTTGGATTACCCTATTGCTACATTTCTATTTTGGCACGTTGATGACTCCAATGTAACATGGGATACTTATTTTTGCAGTTTTTTATCAGAGGTTACATTTGATAGCAGAAAACAGGCTGACAGTGTTAATTATGAGCTGACAAGCATAAACGTTAAGAATACCAATACGGCGGTATTGGATGGACAGCAAAGGCTAACATCACTGTTTTTATCATTGTTCGGGGGAGCATACATTCGTCCGAATTATGCCAGAAAGAAGACTGGGGATAAGATTGTATCTAAACTTCTGATAGAACTGAGCAAGAATAAGATATCTGTCGATGAGGAAGAGTATAATAGCAAGAAATTCGATATTAAGTTTAGTGAAAAGATAGGAAGATTAAGTCCAACCCAATTTGAGATAAAAAATATCCTTGATAAGAAATTCAAAGATGAAACTACAAGAGAAAAAGCAATTGAAGAAGCCATTATAAATGTTCCAGCAGACAGCAAGGATTACGCACGAAACATTCTGCAAAAGTTGTATAATAAGGTTTTTGTTGAAAAGCTAGTTAGATATACAGAAATTATTGACATGAAACAAGATGATGCTCTTGAGATGTTTGTAAGGTTCAATAGTGGTGGAAAAGCACTGCGTAAATCTGAAATAACGATGTCGATTCTTGAGGCATACTGGCCAAGTGCAAAAACGGAGTTTGGGAAAATTCTAGTTGACTCATATGCAGGCTTTGGTACGGACTTTATTATCCGTTCTGCTTTGATGCTGTATGGTGATGTTGTAAAATCCAACATTAACAAAAAGATTGCAGAGGATTTGAAAAACGATTGGAGTGGTTTCAAGAAGGCACTGACAAATTTGGAAAGCCTGCTAAAGGAAATGAAAATTGATGTAAGCCGTTTTTCAAGTAGTTGGAATGTGCTGTTGCCGATTATCTATTATATTTACTATAATCCTGATTACGATAAAAACATTAAGGGTGTTCGTGCTTATTTGCTTAGGGCGATATTCTTTACTTATTTCCAATCAGGTACTACAAGTAAGCTGCAACAGATGAAGAGTAATATCAATAGCTTTGACTATGAAATTACAGTTGAAATGCTCGATCAGATGAATGACTTGAGAGTCACAGATGGTAAAATTGAAGATGTACTCAACTCCGAAAAAGGCAGCAGAGTTGCCGGAGAGGTTTTATACTACTTGAATCTTGACTGGACAAATAAAAACTTTAAATATGAACAAGACCATCTTCACCCGGACAGCAGATTTAGCGAAAGCAAACCTGTATCTGTGTCTGTAGAAGATTGGAAAAGATGGCATGGGATGCGAAATCGATTACCCAATCTACATCTGCTTGAAGGTAGAAGTAATGGCAGCAAAAATGATATGCGCCTCGTGGATTATTACAATGATATGAACGATGGGCAAAAGGCGGAATTTTGTAAACAGGCTATGATTCCGCAGAAAGTTTCACTTGAAATAGAAGACTTTGGAAAGTTTTATGAGGCAAGAAAAACAATATTCACGGAAAGGATACGTGAGTTGTTAGGGTGATACCTTTGTTCCATATGAGTTAAAGAATGACCTTGTTTTTGTGCGATTTAGTAGATATGTTCCCGCCTATCGATAGTGCCAAAAATGCCGTGGACATCCGATTGATGGTTCGAAAGACATTCATTCTATCCTCTCCTCTCGAGCCATGTGGAGCCGGTGGCGTTGTTGGTAATAAAGTAAAGTGAAAAATAACAAAAGGTTCTGCACAAATTGGTTAGACCTGTGCAGAACCTTTTTGTGTATAAAGAAATGAACAATCGAGAATATCACATTTTTGCCCTCGCATTGGCAACCAGCCTACCATGCCATCAGTAGATCGCAGCACATGGCCGTATATGTTCATTGTGGTCGAGATGTTACCGTAAAATGATCAACGCTCGTAAGATCAGTTGGATAAGGGATGAAAAATTCATATTTGAGGAAAAATTTCATAAATGAATTTCGGGGATGTTTGATGTACGATAAAATTCAATGATTTTTCACGAATTCTTGTTGAAACTTCATTTGGCACAGTTGTTGCAATTAATTATAGCAATACTCGAAAAATTTCAAAAGGGGGAATTAGTCATGTTCGAGTCGACAAACCTGGATTTATTTCCATATCCATTCCACAACATTATGGAAGGTTCCAACTATCGCTACTCCAATGACTTGAAAAAGCTGGAACCACATAAACAGAATTTTGTTGTCATCACACCAGAGTACGAAAAACAAATCAAAAGAAAAAGAGAAATGCTGAATAAACAGCCTGAGGTACGGTTCCAATCCTATCCTCACACAATGGAGATGCAATGGGAATTAGCAGAAATGCTCATTGATTTGGCGGTTGAAGCACACCCTGAGCACTTCAAGGTTGAAAAGAACGGGAATCAGTGGGTTTTCCATAATTTAATCCTCAATGAAACAGAATCGTTCATTTTGGGAGATGCATCAAGCATCGAGCTTGAACCACTTGATCTCATTGGGCGCCATTTCGCCACAGACTTTGTAATGATGGTTCATCGGGATGACAATCTTTATTTGGAAGTTGCTCAAGAATCGTACGCAGCTTTATTCTCACCACACTGGAATAAAGGAATGACCTTTAACGAAATTCACGCACCTGTACCATTTGTGTCACGGACAGGGGAATCGCTAGCTGATCGAGTGCGTAATTTCTTAATCCGTAATGTTTTACCAGGTGAACCTTGGACGAGAATTAACTGGAATCTCATGGCAAACCGTTGGGATGTTAACTATGAAACGATGGATACTTGGGGACCAACACGCGTATTGGTCACGCCTGAAAATGCTGGTGAGCTTGTCAGACTGCGTGTAGAAGAGCAATTTTTCTATCGGCTGCCAAGGACTGATGCAGTTGTATTCGTGTTAAATACACAATTCCTGGCCATGAAAGATTTGGCATTACGACCAGAATGGCTCAAGCAAACCTATTCCATTCTATCTGATATTCCAAAAGAAATGGCTGAGTATAAAGGGTTTGCCCCATTTATTGAACCAACAGTTGAATATTTGAAAAACTTGGTTGAAAAAGTGGAGTCACAGACGAACTAATCGAAAAGATTGGAGGGATGGAAAGTGGTTTACAGCAACCCGGTATTATTCGATCAATCGAATTCCATTGTAGAACAGTTCGCCGTCAGAGAAGATCGCAGAAAACTCTTGATTATTTCTGCTGAACCAAAAGAAGCAGAAGTAGTCAAACAGTTTGTGAATCAAATCAATGGTCAAAAAGAATACGAGCTCATTGAAATGACTGATGAATCTCAGATCAAGAAAATCAGTGAAATTCTAGACCGTCAAAAAATGGGGACCCAGCTTTACATTTCAGCGAAATGGGAGGATGCAGCAGCGATTTTCGCAGCAGCAGTTGAGGCTGGTTTTTCAGAAGATGAAATTCAAACGCGTATTTCCGGCAAAAAGAAACGTTTTGTTTATTGTATGAAATGCTTCCATCTACAAGAAGTCCAGCCAGAAGAAAAGGATATCATCTGCGATGATTGCCAAATTAGCTTGGAAATTGGCCCGTTCTTCTCAAGAGAAAGAAAAGGATATATTGGCTACCCTTATAATCCAGCCTTCACCTTAACCAAGTAGATGTAAGAAGAATTGCATAGAGAATGTGAGGGGTGATTTTTTTGCAAGCATTCGGAAATATCAAAGTTACTGTTGGCAAAATCGTGCAGGAGACAAAAACAGTAAAGCGCTTTCACCTATATCCTGCCAATCAAGAATTGCTACCAGCTTTTACAGGTGGATCGCATATCGCGACTTTTATCAAAAATGGGGATCAGGTGATTGAAAGGAATTACTCACTTGTTAGTCATCCAACAGACCGTACCCAATATGCAATTGCCATTCGGAAGGACGACCATTCAAGAGGTGGCTCTGTATTTTGGCATGATGAGATCAAAGAGGGAGATCATCTAGAAATCAGTTGGCCCAAAAATCATTTTCCACTCGCTTTCAAGACTGCTAAACACCACGTCTTTTATGCAGCTGGAATTGGGATTACTCCCTTTATGACAATGATGGAAGATCTAACAGCTGAAGGGAAGTCTTTCGAACTGCATTATGCAGCGAAAACGAAGGAAGACTGTGCGTTTTATGAGTATTTGATTGAAAAATATCCTGGAAAATGCCACTTCTATTTTTCCAGAACAGAAAATCCTAGTAAAATGACTCCTGCAACAATGGCAGAGCACAGAATCGGCTCACATGTGTACTTCTGTGGTCCGGCTTCAATGGTAAATGAATTTAGAGAAGCGGCCAAAACCTACGGTTACCCAAGCCATTCCATTCATTTTGAATTGTTTGCCGCAGCTGAAGAAGGTCCAAGAAATCCATTTGTTGTCAAGTTAGCGAAAAGCAATAAAGAGATAGAAGTTTCTGAAAAAGAAACATTGCTAGAGGCGCTATTAAAGTCTAAGGTAGAAGTATACTACAATTGTAAAATTGGCGGTTGCGGAAGCTGTGA